>DASTFB010000019.1 GCA_035709005.1 Candidatus Methylomirabilota bacterium
TTCACCCGGTTCGAAGGGGTGTCGATCGACCCCAAGCCGGTGCAGCCGGGCGGCCCGCCGATCTGGATCGGCGGGCGGTCGGACGCCGCCCTGACGCGGGCCGGGCGCCAGGGTGACGGGTGGGTGTCCTATGTCGTGACACCGGAGCGCTATGCCCAGAGCCTGGACAAGATCCGGGCCGCCGCCGCCGCCCACGGACGCTCGCTCGACGGCTTCGCGACGGCGCATCTGACGTTCATCACGGTGGGGCGCGATTACGAGCGGGCTCGGGCGGGGTGGGTCGCCCGGCTCAGCAAGCGCTACGCCCAGGACTTCGGACCGCTCGTCGACCGCTACGGGGTGGTCGGCACGCCCGCGCAGTGCATCGAGCGCCTGGAGGCGTTCCGGGCCGCCGGCTGCCGCCACTTCCTCCTGAACCCGATCTGCGAGCCGCCCGAAGAGCGGGAGCAGCTGGAGACGATCGCCGCCGAGATCCTGCCGCGCTTCCGAAGAGACTGACGTATCTCTTCGGGGGCGTTTCAGGCTCCGCCCCGCGGACTACAATGGGCGTGGGAGGCCAGGCGGCATGGGGCAGTTCTTTGTGCCTGTTCGGCTCACCGGGCCGACCGGGCGCACCGAGCAGGTCGAGTTGCTCGTCGACACGGGCGCTACGCTCGTGGTTCTGCCGCGTGACCTGGCCGGCCGGCTCGAAGTCGCCGTTCACCGAATGCAGCCGATCATCGTCGCCGGCGGGACCGAGGCGACGTGGCCAGTCGGCGAAATCCGGATAGCCATCGACGGGCGTGAAGTCACCACGCCGTGCTTCATCGCTCCGGATGGTCCCGCGCTGCTCGGCGCGGTCGCTCTCGAGAGCCTCTTTTTCGCCGTCGACCCCGTCGCCAAGCGGCTCGTTCCGACCCGGGGCCTGGTGGTCTGAGGACCACGCATGGCCGAGCCGACGGGCGGCGAGCTGGTCGCGAGGGTCCTCGAGCGGGCCGGCGTGGGGCACGTCTTCACCCTGTGCGGCGGACACGTGCTGCCCATCTACGACGGCTGCCTCGGCGAAGGCATCCGGGTGATCGATATGCGGCACGAGCAGGCCGCCGCCCATGCCGCCGACGCCTACGCGAGGCTCACCCGCAACATCGGCGCGGCCGTCGTGACGGCCGGGCCCGGGGTGACGGACGCCGTCACCGGGGTGGCCAACGCGCAGTCGGCCCGGAGCCCGCTGCTGCTCATCGGAGGCGCCGCCCCACTCGGGCTGCGGGGCCAGGGCGCCCTGCAGGAGATGGAGCAGGTCGCGCTCCTGCGGCCCATCACCAAGGGGGCGTGGTCGGTGACCGACACCCGGCAGATCCCGGAGGTGCTGACGGCGGCGATCCGGACGGCGCTCACGGGTCGACCAGGTCCGGTCTTCGTCGAGATACCGGTCGATCTGCTCATGAACCGCGTCGAGGATCGCCTGGCGCCCATCCCCGCGGGCTCGGTGCACCGGTCGGCGACGCCTCCGGATCCCGACCTGGTGGTCCGTCTCGCCCACCTGCTCGCGAGCGCGCAGCGTCCGGTGGTGATCGCCGGCGGCGGCGTGTGGTGGGACGAGGCGGCCAAGAGCCTGACGGTCTTCGCGGAGGCGGCCGGGGCTCCCGTCTTCATGAACGGCGCGGGCCGCGGGTGCCTGGCCTGGGACCACCCGCTGGCCTTTCCCCAGGCGAGGGGCTGGGCTCTGGCCAATGCTGATTTCGTCCTCGTCCTGGGCACGCCTCTGGACTTCCGACTGGGCTACGGTCGCTCACCGACGTTTGCCGAGGACGCGACCGTCGCCATGATCGACTGCGACCCGGCCGAGCTGGGACGCAACCGTCTCCTGCAGGTGGGGCTGTCCGCGCACATCGGGCGCGCCCTCGAGGCGCTGACCGACGCGCTACCGGCGGCGCTCGCCGGGCGGTGGGAGGGGTGGCGCCGGCAGGTCGCCGGCAAGGAGCGCGAGGGCCGGGACCGCCTGGCCGCCCTGTGCGCCTCCGACCAGGTGCCGGTGTCGCACTACCGCTGGGCGGCGGAGATCGCTCGCGTGGTGACGCCGGAGACCATCGTGATCGGCGACGGCGGCGACGTCGTCGGCTGCGCGGCGAAGGTCGTGGCGCTGTCCCGTCCCGGGCAATGGCTCGACCCCGGCCCGTTCGGGTGCCTGGGTGTCGGCCCCTCGTTCGCCATCGCGGCCAAGCTGCTTCACCCCGATCAGCGCGTGCTCCTGGTCGCCGGCGACGGCGCCTTTGGTCTGAATGGCATGGAGATGGAGACGGCGGTGCGCTTCGGGCTGCCGATCACCTGCATCGTGGGGAACGACGGCGGCTGGGGACAGATCCGGAATCCCCAGCTGGCCTTTTTCGGTGAGGCCCGGGCCGTGGCGACCTCGCTCCCCGTCACGCGCTACGACCTGATGGTGGAGGCCCTGGGGGGGCGGGGCGTCCTGGTCAGCGATCCCCGGCAGATCGCGCCGGCGCTGGAGCGCGCGCTGGCCTCCGATGACGTCTGGTGCGTCAACGTGCCGCTCGATCCGGCCGCCTATCGCCGAACGGGCCAGGTCTCGATGGCCATCTGACGCCGGAAGCGGAGCGCTAGTCCGTCGCCGGTGCTTCCGGGGAATCGAGCGACCCGGGGTCGAGCCGCGAGGTGAGCGACTGCAGCTCACTCTCGACTTCGCGGAGGCGACCCGCCAGCCGGTCACGCTCGTCTCGCAAAGAACGGGCCAGCGTGACGACCGCCTCGATCAACAGCCGTTCGCGATCGTCGAAGGCGGCGTTGCCGCTCTCGGTCTGGCCCGGGTCCGCGGGCTTCGTCCATCGCGCCTGTTGTCTCACGCCGGACTGGCTGAGCAAGAAGGGTGCCCGGGGTCAAACCTCTGACAGGACAGGGCGAATCGCTCCGCCGGTGTACATCGATTGACACCGGCGAGTCAGAGTGTCGGGCATCGAGACACTTCCCGCTGGTGCTAAGATTGCCTTCGCATGCCGATCTACGAATACGAGTGTCGGGACTGTCGTCGGGTGGTGAGCCTGCTCGTGCTCCGACCCAGTAGTGCGACCGCTCCAAGCTGCCCTCGCTGCGGAGGCTCCGCTCTGACCCGCCTGATGTCGCGCTTCGCCAGCCCCAAGTCCGAAGAGGCCCGCATGGAGGCCATGGCCGATGCGGCCAGCTTCGGCGACCTCGACGAGAACGATCCGGCGAGCGTGGCCCGCCTCATGAAGCGCATGGGGCGGGAGATGGGAGAAGACCTCGGCGACGACTTCGAGGAGGCCGTCGACGAAGCGATGGAGGAGTCGGAGCACGCCGACTCCGCCGACGAGTCCCCGGCAGCGACCGACTCCGTCTCGACCGACGACGCGTGAAGGTCCTCTCTCATCCCGGCTTCGACGGCGTCGGGGCGACCGCGTGGTCGCGCCTGCATGCCGGCAGCCGCCTGCGCTCGCCGTTCCTGACCTGGGCCTGGCAGACGGAGTGGGCGCGCGCGTTCGCTCCGGGCCGGCCGCTCGAGATCTGGCGCGTCGAGGACACTGACGGCCTGGTGGCCGTGCTGCCCCTGTGGGAGCGCGCGCCCGGCGTGCGGGAGCTGATCGGCGGCGCCGACATCTCGGACTACCTGGATCTGCTGGCCGCGGCCGGACGGGAAGAGGAGGCGTGGACGGCGCTGCTCGGCGCGCGGGCGGCGGCGCCGGTGACCTGGGAGCTGCACGCCGTGCCGGCGGCGTCCCCGACGGTGGGCGCGCTCCCCACGCTGGCGGCGGCGTTCGGGCTCCAGGCGGCGGTCGCGGTCGAGGAACGCTGCCCGGTGATCACGCTGCCCGGGTCGTGGGAGGCCTACCTGGAAGGCCTGACGAGCAAGCAGCGGCACGAGCTGACGCGAAAGATGCGGCGCCTGGCCCGGGAGGCGCCGGACGCCCACGTGACCCGGCTCGCCAGGCGGGACGAGATCGAGCTTCGCCTGGGTGACTTCCTGGACCTGCACCGGCGAGCCCGCACCGGCAAGGCGAAGTTCATGGACGCCCGCATGGAGGCCTTCTTCCGCCGGATCGTGGCGGCGTTCGGCGAGCTGGACATGGTCCGCCTGTGGCTGCTCGACAGCGCGGGCGGGCCGCTGGCCACCTTCCTCGTCCTCGAGTGGGACGAGACGGTCGGCGTCTACAATTCCGGCTTTCATCCCGAGCGCGCGTCGCTAGCCCCGGGGCTGGTCCTGCTGGGGCACATGGTCCGCGACGCCATCGCCCGCGGCAAGCGCCGCTTCGATTTCCTGCGCGGCGAGGAGCGGTACAAGTACGATTTCGGTCCGACGCCCGAGGACGTCTACCGCGTGGCCCTGGCGCCGGTCGGAGGCGCCCATGCCTGAGACGATCCGCGTGGCCATGTTGAGCGTGCACACCTGCCCCCTGGCGGCGCTGGGCGGCAAGGAGACGGGCGGCATGAACGTCTACGTGCGCGAGCTGAGCCGCGCGCTGGGACGCATGGGCCTGGAGGTGGACGTCTACACCCGCTCGCAGAACCCGGACATCCCGCGGGTCGTGCCGATGGGGGAGGGGGCCCGGGTCATCCACGTGGCGGCGGGCCCCGAGGCTCCGCTGTCGCGGCCGGTGGTCCACCGGCACCTCGAGGAGTTCCGCGAGGGGGTCGAGAGCTGGCGCATCGCCCGGGGCGTGGACTACGACCTCATCCACGCGCACTACTGGCTGTCCGGGGCCGTGGCCCTGGCGCTGCGGGAGCGGTGGGCCGTCCCGGTCGTCCAGATGTTCCACACGCTGGCCCGCCTGAAGAACGACGCCGCGCGCACGTCCCAGGAGCGAGAGCCGGAGCTCCGGCTCGCCGAGGAGGCGCGTATTCTGAAATCCGCCGACCGGATCGTGGCGGCCGCCCCCGCGGAGGCCGAATACCTCGCCCGCTACGGCGCCGTGGACCGCAGGCGGATCGCGGTGGTCCCGTGTGGCGTGGACACCGAGCTCTTCCGCCCGGGAGCGCAGATCGAGGCCCGGGCGGCGCTGGACCTGTCCCCCGGACCGGTGATCCTCTACGTGGGCCGGATCGCGCCGGTGAAGGGGCTGGACACCTTGCTCGATGCCGTGGCGCGCCTGCGCGATCGCGGGCGCGCCGTGCAGCTCCTCATCGTGGGCGGTGACGCGGACGAGCCGCTGGATGGCCACGAGGCCGCGCTGCGCCACCGGGCCGAGCGGCTGCGGGTCGGTGATCGCGTGCGCTTCGTCGGCGCCCGGACCCAGCCCGTGCTCCGCACGTATTACGTGGCCGCGGACGTCACCGTGCTGCCCTCCTACTACGAGTCGTTCGGCATGGTGGCGCTGGAGGCGATGGCCTGCGCCAGCCCGGTGATCGCCTCCCGCGTGGGCGGGCTGGTGACCACCGTGCGGGACGGCGTCACCGGCTATCTCGTCGCCGACGGTGACGCCGATGCCCTGGCCGGCCGGATCGACGCCGTGCTGGGCGACGCCGATCTGCGCTGGCGCCTGGGCCACGAGGGCGTCCGGTGGGCGGCGCGGCATCGCTGGGCCTGCATCGCCGAGGCGATCTGTCGTGAGTACGCGCGCCTCGAGCCGCGGGCCGGCGCCCATCTCGACGCGGCGCACTGCGCGTAGTCCGGCGCTGTCCCGATGTCGTGATAAACTCGCGCGGAAGTGGCGAAACTGCTCGACGTTCGCTCCCTGACGACCCAGTTCTTCACCAGCGCCGGTATCGTCCGCGCCGTCGACGGCGTGTCGTGGGACGTCGACGAAGGCGAGACGGTGGCCCTCGTGGGCGAGTCCGGCTGCGGCAAGAGCGTCAGTGCCCTGAGCATCATGCGGCTGGTGAGCGAGCCTGCCGGGCGGATCGTGTCCGGGGAGATCCTCTTCAAGGGCCGGAACCTCCTGGCCCTCTCGGACGAGGACATGCGGCACATCCGCGGCCGCGAGATCGCCATGATCTTCCAGGAGCCGATGACCTCGCTGAATCCGGTCCTCACGGTGGGCCGCCAGGTCACCGAAGGGCTCGAGATCCACCTGGGCATGACGCCGGCAGCCGCCCAGCAGCGCGCGGTGGAACTGCTGGCCATGGTCGGCATTCCGGATTCGGCCCGCCGCCTCCGCCAGTATCCGCACCAGTTCAGCGGCGGCATGCGCCAGCGGATCATGATCGCCATGGCGCTGGCGTGCAACCCGGCGCTCATCCTGGCCGACGAGCCCACGACGGCGCTGGACGTCACCATCCAGGCCCAGATTCTGGAATTGATGAAGGAGCTCTCGCGGCGGCTCGGGGTCGCCATGCTGGTGATCACCCACAACCTGGGCGTGGTGGCCCGCTACGCCGATCGGGTCAACGTGATGTACGCGGGGCGGATCATCGAGCGGGCCAGCGCGCGCGAGCTCTACGCCAACCCCCGCCATCCCTACACGCTCGGGCTCCTGCGCTCGGTTCCGCGTCTGGACGAGCCCCGGCGCGAGCGGCTGGCGCCCATCGAGGGACAGCCGCCCGACCTCACCCGGCTGCCTTCCGGCTGCGCTTTCGCGAGCCGCTGCGTGTTCCAGGTGGAGCGGTGTCTGCGCGAGGTTCCGCCCCTGCGCCCCCTTGGTGCCGACAGTCATGTCAGCGCCTGCTGGGAGGCCGAGCGAGTGAAAGCCCATGCGCACTGAGGCCCCGACGGCGGTGACCGGGCGAGCGCCCACCGCGGGCCCCGAGGTGCTCCTGGAGGTCCGCGATCTGGTCAAGCACTTCCCGGTCGGGGGTGGGGTCTTCACCGGTCCGCGGGCGGTGGTGCGTGCCGTCGATGGGGTGAGCTTCACGATCCGGCGTGGCGAGACGCTCGGCCTGGTGGGGGAGTCCGGGTGTGGCAAGACCACCACGGGACGCTGCATCCTGCGGCTGGAACGGCCCACGAGCGGCAGCGTCCTGTTCGAGGGGCGAGACCTCACGACGGCCGACGAGCAGGAGCTGCGGGGCATGCGCCGCAGGATCCAGGTGATCTTCCAGGATCCCTACAGCTCGCTGAATCCCCGCATGACCGTGGGGCAGATCATCGCCGAGCCCCTGGCCGTTCACGGGATCGTTCCCAGCGCCCCCGCCCGCCGCGCCCGGGTCACCGAGCTGCTGCGCCGGGTGGGGCTCCTGCCCCAGCACGCCAGCCGCTATCCGCACGAGCTGTCGGGTGGGCAGCGCCAGCGGGTGGGGATCGCCCGCGCCCTGGCCATGGAGCCCGCGCTCATCGTCTGCGACGAGCCGGTCTCCGCGCTGGACGTCTCGATCCAGGCCCAGATCATCAATTTGCTGGAGGACCTGCAGGCGGACTTCGGCCTCACGTATCTCTTCATCGCCCACGACCTGGCGGTCGTGAGGCACATCTCGGATCGGGTCGCCGTGATGTACCTGGGCAAGATCGTCGAGCTGGCCGACCGCAAGGCCCTCTACGAGGACCCGCTGCACCCTTACACGAAGGCCCTGCTGGCCGCCGTGCCGATCCCCGACCCCGAGCTGGAGGCCCGCCGCGCCCGGGTGGTGCTGAGGGGTGAGGTCCCGAGCCCGCTCAATCCCCCGTCAGGCTGTGTCTTTCACCCCCGCTGCCCGATCGCCATCGACCGGTGCCGGGGCGAAGTTCCCGCCCTCCGCGAAGTCAGGCCGGGCCACTGGGCCGCCTGTATCCTGGCTTGACAGGTCGGCGCACGCTCTTTAAGGTGGCTGGAACCTAAAGGGTTGCGAAACTTTCTGCCGTCGCTGCGGTTTTCAATCGAAACACCTGGAGGTGACTGATGCGCCGCGTCACGATGCTCCTCGTCCTGCTCGTCGTTGGTGCGCTGGCCCTGCCCGCTCTGGCTCAGGAGAAGCCGCGCCACGGTGGTGAGCTCGTCTTCCCCGTGCCCTCCGAGCCCCCATCCTACGACGGTCACCGGGAGGAGACCTTCGGGCTCATTCACCCCTTCGCGCCCTTTTACAACACGCTGCTCCGGGTCGATCCCAACGATCCTTCGGGCACCAAGCCGGTCGCGAGCTTGGCCGAGAGCTGGACGATCTCGAAAGACGGCCGCACCTACACCTTCAAGCTCCGGAGCGGGGTGAAGTTTCACGACGGCAGCCCGATGACCTCAAAGGACGTCAAGGCCTCGTACGACAAGATCATTTCCCCGCCTGCGGGTGTGGGCTCGAGCCGCAAGGGCCAGTACTCCGTGGTGGAGGCCGTCGAGGCGCCCGATCCCCAGACCATTCGTTTCCGCCTCAAGTGGCCCTCCGGCGCTTTCCTGACCTCCCTCGCTTCGCCCTGGAACTTCATCTACAAGGCCGACATCCTGGCCAAGGACATGCACTGGTTCGAGAAGAACGTCATGGGCACCGGCCCGTTCACCTTCGTAGAGCACGTCAAGGGTTCTCACGTGGTCGGCAAGAAGAACCCGGACTACTGGGATAAGGGCAAGCCGTATCTCGATGGATTCCGGGCCCTGTTCGTGCGGGATTCGGCCGCCCAGGTGGCGCTGGTCCGCGGCGAACGCGCCCACATCCAGTTCCGCAGCTTCACGCCCAAGGACCGGGACAATTTGAAAGCCGCGCTGGGCGACAAGATCACGGTCCAGGAGAGCCCCTGGGACTGCATCCTGCTCGTCGCCATGAACCACGAGAAGAAGCCCTTCGACGACAAGCGGGTTCGCCGGGCCCTGACCCTGGCGGTCGACCGATACGAGGGCTCGAAGGCGCTCTCGCAGATCGCCATCGTGAAGGCAGTAGCCGGGGTCCAGGTGCCGGGCACGCCGTTCGCGACACCGCCGGAGGAGCTCGAGAAGATCGCCGGCTACTGGAAGGACATCAAGAAGTCGCGGGCGGAGGCCAAGCGCCTGCTGAAGGAAGCCGGGGTCCCGGAAGGGTTTTCGTTCACGTTCAAGAACCGCGGCATCCCCATGCCCTATGAGCCGCTGGCCGTGTGGCTCATCGACCAGTGGAGGCAGATCGGGCTCAACGTGAAGCACGAGGTGGTGGAGTCGGCGGCCTACTTCGGGCAGGTGGTACGGCCGGGGAACTTCGAAGTCGCCATGGACTTCCAGTGCGGCTACATCGTCGAGCCCGACCTCGACCTCTACAAGTTCGTTTCGCGGGACAAGAACCCCGCGAACTACTCTCGCTACACGGATCGCGCGCTGGATGAGCTGTATGACAAGCAGTCGCGGGCGACCGATCCGGAGGAGCGGAAGAAGCTGATCCGCCAGTTCGAGAAGCGGCTGCTCGACGAAGAGGCCCGGTACATGATGACGCTCCAGTGGCACCGCATCGTGCCGCACTCGGCCAAGGTTCGGGGCTGGCAGATCACGCCTAGCCACTATCTGAACAACACGCTCGATGTGGTGTGGCTGGCCGAGTAACGGAGCAGCGGTAGTCACGGCGCTGATCGGGTGGTGAAGAAGCGCCGCGCGCGGTTCCGGCGGGGCATGGGCGGGCGGGAGCCCGGCCGCCCATGCCCTGTCCGATGATCATGCTGAAATACATCGTCAAGCGGTTCTTCCTGATGATCCCCACCCTGCTAGGCGTGGCGATCTTGACCTTCTTCCTGCTCCGGGTCGTCCCCGGCGACGTCGTGGAGGCCCGCTTCGTCGGGGCGGGCCAAGGACAATTCGTCGATCACGAGCTCTTGGCCATGGAGCGGGCCAAGCTCGGACTCGATCAACCGCTGTGGAAGCAGTTCGTCGATTTCATGTGGGGACTGGTTCGCTTCGATTTCGGGCTCTCGATGTGGACGGGGGCGCCGATCACGGAGGAGATCAGGCTGCGCTTCGCCCTTTCCCTGCAGCTCGCCCTGATGGCGACCATCGTGGCGACGCTCCTGGCCATCCCGCTGGGCGTGGTGGCGGCCCTCAAGCAGGACACCTGGGTAGACTACGCCGTTCGCGTCTTTTCCATCGCCGGCCTGGCCACGCCGTCGTTCTGGCTCGGGATCCTCATGATTCTGGCCTTCCTCATCATCTTCAAGTGGCTGCCCCCCATGGTGTACACGCCGTTCTGGGTCGATCCCTGGGCGAACCTGGCCCAACTGATCTGGCCGGCGCTGGCCGTGGGATACCGGTACTCCGCGGTGGCGACGCGGATGACGCGCTCGGCCATGCTGGAGGTGCTGCGCGAGGACTACATCCGGACGGCCCGGGCCAAGGGGCTCTGGCTCAAGCTGATCCTGGTCCGCCACGCGCTCAAGAACGCCATGCTGCCGGTCGTCACGGTCATCGGCTTGGAGTTCGCCTTTCTCCTGGGGGGCCTCGTCGTCACCGAGCAGGTGTTCAACCTGAACGGCATCGGCTTGCTCTTCGTGGAAGCGATCGCCCGGCGAGACTACACGCTCACCCAGGCCCTCGTGCTCCTCACCGCGTCGGCGTTCATCGTCGTCAACTTCCTGATGGACGTCATGTACGCGTGGCTGGATCCGCGGATCCGCTATCGCTGAACCCATGGCCGTCACCCGACCCGCCGAGCGCGCCGCCGATCTGCCGGAGGCCTCATCCCGCCGGGCCTGGCTGGCGTCCACCATGGACTTTGCCCAACGCCGCCCCCTGGGCGCGATCGGGGCGGCGATCGTCCTGCTGATGCTGGTCGTGGCCACCACGGCGACCGCCATCTCACCCTACGACCCGCTGGCCGTGGACTTCGGAGCCATGCTGGCGGCGCCGTCTGCCGACCACTGGCTGGGCACGGATGCCTTCGGCCGTGACGTCCTCTCCCGCCTGATCTATGGGTCTCGAACGGCGCTGATCGTGGGGTTCGGCGCCGCCTTCTTCGGCGCTACGGCGGGGGCGGTTCTCGGCGTGGCCAGCGCCTACTTCGGAGGCCGCATCGACCTCTACCTGCAGCGGGTCATGGACGTCTTCATCTCGTTTCCGCTGATCATCCTGGCCCTGGCCATGGTGTCCATCCTCGGCAACAACCTCCCGAACCTGATCACCGCCATCACCATCCCGATGATTCCGCGCGCCGCGCTCGTCATCCGCTCTAGCGCGCTGAGCGTGCGCGAAATGCCGTACGTGGATGCGGCGCGGGCGGCCGGGTTCGGCAATGCGAGGATCATCCTGCGTCACATGTTGCCCAACGTGATGGCGCCGTACCTGATCATCCTCACCGCGTTCCTGGGGCAGGCGATCCTGCTCGAGGCCTCCCTGTCTTTTCTGGGGCTGGGAGTGCAGGAGCCAATCGCGGCCTGGGGGCTCATGCTGCGTGGCGCGGCCGTGCAGTTCGCGGAGACGGCGCCGTGGATGGCCATCTTTCCCGGTCTGGCGATCAGTCTCTCCGTCTTCGCCTTCAATCTCTTCGGTGACTCGTTGCGCGACGCCCTCGATCCGAAACTGCGCACGCAGTAATCGCGACCGGGGGTCTGGTGCGCTGCCGCCAAACCCGCGTATTGGTTGACACGACGCAGGAAGTCATGTACAAATCCTCTCTGGTCTGACCGCAACTCAACCAGGCGCAATTACAGGGGGATTCGATGCCGTACATCATCGCTGAGCCGTGCATCAACGTGAAGGACAAGGCCTGCGTCGAGGTGTGCCCGGTCGATTGCATCTACGAAGGGCCGGACATGCTCTACATCCACCCTGACGAGTGCATCGACTGCGGAGCCTGCGAGCCCGTGTGCCCGGTGAAGGCGATCTTTGCGGAAGACGAGACCCCCGAGCAGTGGAAGCGCTTCATCGACGTCAACAAACAGTTCTTCAAGGACAATCCCGGCGTCCAGCCGGCGAAGAAGAACTGACGGCGGCGCGGCACTTTTCTTACCATCGAGGGCCCGGTTGCCGGGCCCTTTGCTTTTGCACAGCCCTCGGGGCACGGCGCTTGTTTCTCTGGGCAGCGCCAGCTCGAAGCGGCACTGCAATCGAGGGAAATCTCTAGCGTGAGGCGTGGCACAGCGGTTGCCTTTCCGACCGGGCATGGATATGACATCGCGAGCCAACGGAAGCGAGCCCTCCCAGGACCCGGCCGACCGCTCGTATCATGGCGCTGTCTGCGCGTTCAAGCGCCGGCTGATCGAGGCCACGCTGCACCAGGCGCACGGCAATCGGACCCATGCGGCCCGTACGTTGGGGCTGCAACGGACCTACCTGCTGCGCCTCATCCGCGACCTCGGGGTGGCGGCGCCACCGCCGCCGCCCCGTCGCGGGCGGCGCGCCAGCAGCGTCCCCCTCGCCTCCTGACCTCGGCGCCGCTGCTCCCCGCGCTGCCACAGCCCGCCGACCGGGGCCATCAGCCCCGGTCAGCCCACCCGCGGTGCTAGCCGGGCACGCGGCACCCGCTACAAACGCAGCCACCCGTGCCTGGAGCAGCCCACCCACGGTGCTCGCCGAGCACGCGGCACCCGATACAATATACTCACCATGCCTGACGTCTGGATCACGGGTGCCGCAATGACGAGGATCGGCCGGCGAGCCGAGTCGCTGCCTGGCCTCATGGCCGAGGCCGCCCATGCGGCTCTATCCGACGCCGGTCTGGAGCGCCCGGACGCCCTGGTCATCGCCGTCATGAACCCCGAGGAGTTCGTCGGTGACGGCAACTTCGCCTCCCATGTCGCCACGTACCTGGGCCTCTCCGATGTCCCTGCCATCCGGATCGAGACGGCGACCTCGTCGGGCGCCGCGGCCTTCTACACGGGCTTCGCCGAAGTGGCGGCCGGCCTGGCCCGCCACGTCCTCGTCGTGGGCGGCGAGAAGATGACGCACCTGGCCACCCCGCGGGTGTCCGAGCTCATCGGTCGCTCGATCGATCCCTACGAGCGCTCGTACGGCGCCACGATGCCGGCGCTGGCCGGTCTCATCACCCGCGCGATGATGGCCCGCCACGCCGTCACCGACCGGGAGCTGGCCCAGGTGGCGGTCAAGAATCACGCCCACGCCGCGCGCAACCCTTACGCGCACTTCCGGGAGCCGGTGACCGTCGAGCAGGTTCAGGAGAGCCGGATGGTCGCGGACCCCCTGCGCCTGCTGCACTGCTGTCCCATCTCGGACGGCGCCGCCGCCGTGGTGCTCACGGCCAAGCGCGGACCGGTCCGCGTGGCCGGCATCGGGCAGGGAATGGACACGCTGGCCGTGCGGCACCGGGACGAGCTGACGCACTTCAAGGCCACGCGCATCGCCGCCAGGACGGCCTTCGCCATGGCCGGATTCGGGCCGGCGCGGGTCGACTTCGCCGAGGTGCACGACGCCTTTGCGCCGTTCGAGCTGATCGCGCTCGAAGATCTCGGCCTCGTCCCGCCCGGCAAGGCCGGCCGGGCCACCCTCGACGGTGAGACGGCCCTGGACGGTCGGCTCCCCGTCAACCCATCGGGAGGCCTGAAGGCCCGCGGCCATCCGCTGGCCGCCACCGGGATCGCCCAGGTCGTCGAGTGTGTCTGGCAGCTCACCGGCCGCGCCCAGAGTCGCCAGGTCTCGGGCCGGGTGGCGCTCACGCACTCGATCGGCGGGCTCGCGACGAACAACTGGGTCATCCTGCTGGAAGCCGTCGAGGGCGCTCCCCGGCGGACCGCGTCAACGTGATCGAGACGATCGCCGCCTCCCGCTGCCCCCGCTGCCGGATGATCGTGGCGCCGCCGGCGCCGTTCTGCCCGCACCACCCGGTGGCGATGACGCCCACCACGGTCGCCGGCGTGGGGGAGATCGTCACCTTCACCACGCTTCACGCGCCCCCCGAGGGCTTCCGGTCGCCGCTGCACATCGCGGTGGTCGCGCTCGAAGGCGGGGCCCGGTTCGTGTGTCACGGGTCGGAGACCCGGGGCCTGAAGATCGGCTCCCGGGTGGCCATCGAGGCCGTGGACGACGTCTACTACTTCTCCCATCTCAACACGCTGGATCGGGCGCGCCTGTTCTGGCGCCGGGCGGGCCACGCCGGGGACCGCGTGACCGCCATCACGCGCAGCGTGTTCAAGCGCGTCCTGCGGAGGGGACCTGGTGGCGCAGGCAGCTAAGCCGCTCGGTGGCATTCGTGTGCTGGATCTCACCCGGGTGCTGGCCGGGCCGTTCTGCTCGATGATCCTCGCCGACATGGGCGCCGAGGTCATCAAAGTCGAGGAGCCGGGCAAGGGCGACGACACCCGACGCTGGCCCCCGTTCGTCGGTGGCGAGGCGACGTACTTCATGTCGGTGAACCGCAACAAGCTCAGCGTGACGGTCAACCTCAAGACGCCCGAGGGGCTGGACGTCCTCAAGCGCCTGGCCACCAAGAGCGACGTGCTCATCGAGAACTTCCGGACGGGCACGATGGAGCGCCTGGGCCTGGGGTACCGGGCCCTGAGCCGGCTGAGTCCGCGGCTCGTCTACTGCTCGATCTCGGGGTTCGGGGAGACCGGGCCCGAGGCGCAGCGGGCGGGCTACGACCTGATCGTGCAGGGGGAGTCGGGGATCATGGACCTCACGGGCTTCCCGGACGGCCCGCCGGTGAAGGTGGGGAACTCGATCGCCGACCTGGTGGCCGGGATGTCGGCCGCGCACGGCATCACCCTGGCCTTGCTGGCCCGGACGCGAACCCGGCGGGGGCAGAAGGTCGAGATCGCCATGCTGGACGTCATGGCGTCCCTGCTCACGTACCAGGCCGGCATCTACTTCGGCACGAAGCAGCGGCCGACGCGCAAGGGCAACCAGCATCCCTCGATCGTCCCCTACGAGGTCTTCAAGGCCGGCGACGCCTACGTGACGCTGGGCGTGGCCAACAACTCGCTGTGGCTGCAATGTTGCCGGGCCCTCGAGCGGCCGGACCTGGCCGCCGACCCCCGCTTCGACACCGAGGCCAAGCGCGTCGAGAACCGCGCCCTGCTGGTGCCCCTGCTGAACGAGATCCTGGGCACCCGCAGCGCCGACGAGTGGCTGAAGCGGCTGGAAGCGGCCGGCGTACCCGCGGGCCGCATCCGCACCGTGGCCGAGGTGTGCGAGAGCGAGCATCTCAAGGCGCGCGGCATGATCGCGGCCCTGCCGCACCCCACCGCCGGCTCCATCACCGTCATGGGCGTGCCCATCCGCCTGCACGCAACCTCCGGCTCCGTCCGCACGGCCCCGCCGCTGCTGGGCCAGCACACCGAGGCCGTCCTGCGCCGGGTGCTCGGGCTGCGGGCGGCGCAGATCGCCCGGTTGCGTCGCGCGGCGGCGATCTGATCCCGATCCCGACGGACGACCGGCGGTGAAGAACGAACCGGCCCCGGTCATGGGGTCATTGACACCGCCGCTGCCTCGCGCTGTGATTGACACCCCCGCGCGGGCGGCCGCATCATGGCGGGACGGCTGAGGCAGGAGGAGCGATGGCCCGATTGATCACGATCTACGACACGACCCTGCGCGACGGCACGCAAGGCGAGGGCGTGTCGTTCTCGATGGAGGACAAGGTCCGGCTGGCCAGCCGCTTCGACGCCTTCGGCATCCACTACATCGAAGGCGGCTGGCCCGGCTCCAACCCCAAGGACCTGCGCTTCTTCCGACGGATGCAGGACGTCCCTCTCAAGCACGCCAAGCTGGCCGCGTTCAGCATGACGCGGCGGGCCGGCGGCCAGGCCGAATCCGATCCCAACATGCAGGCCATCCTCGATGCCGGCGCGCCGGTGGCGACCATCGTCGGCAAGTCGTGGGATTTTCACGTCACCCATGCGCTGGAGACGACGCTGGCCGAGAACCTGGCCATGATCGCAGACACCATCGCGTACCTGCGCCCGCGGCTGGCGGAAGTCATCTACGACGCCGAGCACTTCTTCGACGGCTTCCGGGCCAACCGCGAGTACGCGCTGGCCACCCTGCGCGCGGCCGCCGAGGCCGGCGCGCGCTGGATCGTGCTCTGCGACACCAACGGCGGCACGCTGCCGTCCGCCCTGGTGGAGATCATCCGCGAGGTCAAGGGCGCGCTGTCCACACCGCTCGGCATCCACGTCCACAACGATGCCGAGTGCGCCGTGGCCAACTCGCTGGCCGCCGTGCTGGAGGGCGTGAATCAGGTCCAGGGCACGATCAACGGCTTCGGGGAGCGCTGCGGCAACGCCAACCTGGTCTCCATCATCCCCAGCCTGGTGCTCAAGCTGAAGCTCCCGTGCGTGCCCGAGGCCAACCTGCGCGAGCTCCGCGAGCTGTCCCGGTTCACCGCCGAGCTGGCCAATCGCAAGCCCTGGTCCTCTCAGCCCTATGTGGGCGACTCGGCCTTCGCCCACAAGGGCGGCATGCACGTCTCGGCCGTGCTCAAGCACCCCGACACGTACGAGCACGTCGCTCCCGGGGCGGTGGGCAACCAGCGGCGCGTGCTGGTCTCGGAGCTGGCCGGCAAGTCCAACATCCTCTGGAAAGCGCGGGAATTCGGGATCGATCTCGACCGCGACACTCCGGACTCGCGGCGGATCCTCGACGAGATCAAGATCCTGGAGGATCAGGGGTACTTGTTCGAAGGGGCCGAGGCCTCGTTCGAGCTGCTGATGGAGCGCGCCCTGGGCCGCTACCGGCCGTACTTCGAGCTCGAGGCCTATCGGGTGATCGTGGAAGAGCAGAACAGCCAGGGCGAGCCGGTCGCCGAGGCCACCGTGCGGGTGCGGGTCAAAGGCATCCTGGAGCACACCGCGGCGTCCGGCAACGGCCCCGTGAACGCGCTCGACCACGCCCTGCGCAAGGCGCTCGAGGAGTTCTACCCCGGCCTCAAGGAGATGCGCCTGCTCGACTACAAGGTGCGGATCCTGGACGAGGCCAAGGCGACCGCCGCCAAGACCCGCGTCCTCATCACCTCGGGCGACGGGCGCGAGACGTGGGGCACCGTGGGCGTCGCCGACAACATCATCGAGGCGTCCTGGCGGGCGCTGGTCGACTCCATCGACTACAAGCTGCGCGCCGACGCCAGACGCCCGGCCGCCGGCTGACGGCGCGTCAGATTCCGCGCGAGCGGCGCCAGGCGCGGACCTGGTCGCCGTGCTCCTTGTAGTGATGGGCGGTCGTGCTATCCACGATCTGCCACGCGGTCTTCCCCGGCTGGTACCGTTCGCCGGGCACCGCCATGGCCGCGTGCATGAAATCCTCGTGGGAGCGGTCCAGGTCCAGCATCACCTGGGCGACCGGCTTGTCCTTGACGGCGGCGGCGAAGTTGGCGTTCCAGCCGTCGACATCGTCGTAGCTGCTGCCTTCGGGAATCGGCCGCTCGCCCCGGGCCAGCCGCCGCAGCGCCGGCGCCATTTCCCGATGCCAGCCCGACATGTGGCCCACGATTTCGCGCACGCTCCAGATGCCCAGCCACCGCTCGCTCATCTGCTCCTCGTTCAGGCCGCGCAGGGCCTCGTGAAAGGCCTGGTACTCCCGGGCGGCCGCCTGCAGCAGGTCCTCCTTGGTCTTCACGGTGTGCTCCTTTCGCCGCGTGCCTACGGGGCCAGCCGCTTGTAGAAGAGCAGTTCGCGGTAGCCCTGGGGCAGGTTGTCGATGTGCCCGGACGGCGCGAAGCCCAGCGCCGTGTGCATGCGGATGGCTGGCGCGTTCGTCTCTTCGGCCGACGAGAACAGCCGCGGGCTCGGCGACATCCGCTCGACCGCCTGGAAGAGGGCGCGGGCGACACCGCGCCGGCGCAGGTCTTCCCGGACGCAGACCAGCGACACCAGCGTGCACTGGAACCAGTCGGTCCGGTACGCCAGCACGCCCGCCACATGGGCGTCGTCTTCGGCGACCAGCAGGTGATGCTGCTCCACGTGCGAGCGGATCACCGGGCCGGCCCGCTCCGGCCCGATGGCCTGGACGGCCAGCGCCATGACGCCGGCGAGGTCGGTCTGGTCCGGCTGCCGGATCACCATGGGGCCCAGTGTACCGCCGGCGGCCAGCCGCCCTGGCTCAGTAAGTGCCGGGGCGCACCTGCTTGTAGAGCTCCTTGAGCTTGTCCACGGTGAAGTCCGGGGCCTGGCAGCACGCGATGATCTTCCGCTCGTCGGCGTCGACCTTGGCCACCCCCTCGGGGATCCTGGGGGCCAGCTCGGGGGGAACGGTGACCACGCCGTGGTGGTCGGCGTGGATCAGGTCGCCGGGCTTCACCCACAGGCCGCCGACCTTGACGGGCAGGCCGAAGTCCACCATGTGGACCCAGGCGTGGGAGACGGACACGTGAGCGGCGGCGAACTGGAAGCCCAGCGCCCGCACCTCGTCCAGGTCGCGCACGGACCCGTCGGTGACCACGCCCACGCACCCGAGGGCCCGGTGGATGTTGGCCTGGACCTCTCCCCACTGCGCGCCCTGGCCGCGCGGATCGTCCAGGTCGTGGACGACCACGACGCGCGGAGCCGGGATGGATAGCACGTACTCCCACCAGGCGAACGTGCTCGAGCGGTGACCCTGCAGCGGCTGAGGCTCGGCACGGATGAGCGCCGTCACTGCGTAGCCCACCAGGGGACCCAGGTCGGGGAACAGACACCGGATGTCGGACGACATGAAGCCCTGGTGGCGGGGCCGCACGTCGAACGTCTCGATGGCATTGGCCACCGTGGGACTGGAGATCTTCTTGAGGGCATCGATCACGTCCACCTCCTGAAGGTGTGGTTCGTCAGATGGTGTCCTTGCGCTTCTGGATGAGGATCTCCCGCAGCAGCCGCACGGCCTCTTCGACCTGACTCAGATTGGGATTGATGGTCAGGGCTCGCTCGAAGTATCCGAGCGCTGTCTCGGGTTGACCCAGTCGCATGAAGATCATGCCGTAGCCGCTGAGGGCGCCGAAGTGATAGGGATTGCGTCTCATGACCTCGTCGCAATCGGCGAGGGAGCGCTCGTAATCACCCAGCAGGTAGTAGAGCGTGGCGCGTTTGTTCCACCCCTCGGCGAAGTCCGGGCGTCGCTGGATGATGCGAGAGAACGTCTGCACGGCCGCCTCGGCCTCGTGCGCGGTCATCTGCTCCACTCCCCGGGCGAACAGCCGGTCGATCTCCGCGTCGCCGGAGCGGCTCCAGATCTCCCACATGGAGGCCTCGCTCGACGCTCGCACCTCGGCGTCGGTGTCCCGCAGCGCCCGCACGAGGCTGGGCAGGTCGTCCATGGTGCCGGTCCGTCCCAGGCCCCGGGCGCCGCGTTGCCGGGCCTCCGCGCTCGTGCGGTCGCCGAGGTCGGCGAGGTCGCGCGCACGATCGGCGCCCGCTGCGGCCGGCGCCACGAGGAGCAGCGCGGCGACGAGCCCGAGGACGCCGGCCAGGGTCACGGCGTGTAGACCTCGTTCACGCCGGTGGCGGCGAACATCGGCTCACGCCCCCCACCCGGCACGTAGATGCGGCCGTCGAGCACGGCGGCGCCGATGCCGTGGCGCGGCGTGGGCATCGGGGCTTTGGCGATCCACCGGTTGCCAGCGGGCTCGTACATCTCGGTGGCGTTGAAGATCCTGAACGGCGCCTCGCCCCCGAACACGAAGATCCGGTCGGCCAGCACCGCGGCGGCCAGGCCGCCGCGCGCGGTGGGCAGCGGCGGTCCGGTCTGCCAGCTGTCGGTTGCCGGGTCGTAGACTTCGACGTTGTCGAACTGCTGGCCCATGAACGACGTCCGCCCCCCGACGGCCCATATCCGCCCCTGAAACGCCACCGCGGCGAAGTGATCGCGCGCCGTCGGCATCGGGTTGGCCGCGGTCCACCGGTTGCTCGCGACGTCGTACACCTCGTGGACGCCGGTGGTGTCGTCTCCGGTTCCGCCCAGGGCGTGGATGCGTCCGCCCAGGACCACTGCGGCCAGGGCGCCTCGCGGCGTGGGCAGGGGCGCGCGTGTGCTCCACGCATTGCGCTCCGCATCGTACTCGTACACCGTCGGGACGGCGGTCCAGCTCATGCGGCCGCCCGTGTAGCCTCCGAGGACGAAGAGCCGGCCGTCGACCACGACGGCCGCGGCGTGGTGAGTGGCCTCCGGCAGGGGCGCCTTCGTGGCCCATTCGTTCGTCGTGGGGTCGTAGGCCTCCACCGTGATCATCGGGAGGGCCGAAGGCCCGAAGCCGCCGATGACGTAGACGAGATTGTCGAGGGCCGCGACGGCGACCTCCTGGCGTGGGGTCGGCATGGGGGCCAGCGTGGTCCACGCGCCGGGCGAGGTGACGTCCAGCGGCGCGGGGGAGTCCGTGGTCGCGCCCAGGCAGCCGGCGACACCGGCCGCCAGCAACACGGCGCCGGCGAACGATGGCAGCCTCATCGGCCCACGAGGGCCAGGAAGGCCCCCTCGTCGAGGACAGGAACGCCCAGGCGCTTGGCGTCGTCCAGCTTGTTTCCGGGAGACTCGCCGGCGACCACGTAATCCGTCTTTTTCGACACCGATGTCGTCACGCGACCTCCTAGCTGCTCGACCAGCTCACGCGCCGTCTCGCGCGGGAGATTCGCGAGCGTGCCGGTCAGCACGAACGTCTTGCCCTCGAGTGGCCGGGGACCGGCGTCCTCGGGGGCCGTGTCGCCCAGGGCCACGCCCGCCCGTCGGAGCTTCTCGATGACGTCACGGTTGGCCGGGTCGTCGAAGAACTTGCGCACGGACTGCGCGATCTGGGGGCCGATCCCGCGCACCTCGGCCAGCTCGTCGGCCGAGGCCGACAGGAGCCGAGCCATGCTGCCGAACCGCCGGGCGAGCAGCGCCGCCGCCCGCTCGCCGACCATGCGGATCCCCAGGCCGTTCAGGAGCCGCGCCAGGCCGCGGCTCTTCGAGGCCTGAATGGCGCCGACCAGGTTCTGCGCCGATTTCTCGGCGAAGCGCTCCAGCCGGGCCACCTGCTCGGCGGTGAGATCGTAGAGGTCGGCGAAGTTGCGCACGAGGCCCGTGTCCACGAGCTGGTCGACGGCGGCCTCGCCCAGTCCCTCGATGTCCATGGCGTGGCGAGAGCCGAAGTGCCGGAGGCGCTCCTTGAGCTGCGCCGGGCAGGCGCTGTTCAAGCACCGCCAGTGCGCCTCGCCCGGCAGCCGCGCCGCCGCGTGGCCACAGACGGGACAGCGCTCCGGAAAGACGTAGGGCCGGGTCTTCTCCGGACGCCGGGACATGACGACCTGGACGACGTAGGGGATCACGTCGCCGGCGCGCTCGATGAGGACGGTGTCCCCCACACGGATGTCCTTGCGGCGCACCTCGTCTTCGTTGTGCAGGCTGACGTTGCGGATCGTCACGCCGGCCAGCTCCACCGGCTCCAGCTTGGCCACGGGCGTCAGCGCGCCCGTCTTGCCGACGTTGACGTCGATGGCGAGCACGGTGGTGGTGGCCTGGCGCGCGGTGAACTTGTAGGCGATCGCCCACCGGGGATGATGACTGGTGGAGCCGAGGTGGAGCTGGTGCTCGAGGCTGTCGACCTTCACCACGGCGCCGTCGGCGTCGTAGCCCAGGCTGTCGCGATCGGCCTCCAGGCGCGCGCAGTAAACCAGCACGGCCTCGATGTCGGGACAGCGCTCCGTGCGCGGATTGACGCGGAAGCCCGCCTCGCGCAGCGCGTCCAGCGTCTCGCTGTAGGAGGGAAAGCCCAGGTCACGCGCCCGGCTGACGTGGTACAGGAAGATCGCCAGCGGGCGTCGAGCCGTGACCGCCGGATCCTTCTGGCGGAGCGACCCCGCGGCGGCGTTGCGGGGGTTGGCGAAGGTCGGCTCGCCGGATTCCTCCAACGCCCGGTTCAGCGCCGCGAAGTCCTCGCCGGGCATGTAGACCTCGCCGCGCACCTCCACCTCGTCGGCCTCGGCCAGGCGCCCGCGCAACACCATGGGCAGGCTGCGGACGGTGCGGAGGTTCGCGGTGATCTCTTCGCCCACCCGGCCGTCGCCCCGGGTGGCGCCGCGCGCGAGACGGCCCCGGCGGTAGAGCAAGGCCACGCCCAACCCGTCGACCTTCGGCTCACAGACATAGCTGAAGCGCGCCCCGGGCAGGACCCGGGTCAGACGGGCCTCGAACTCGCGCAGCTGCTCGGGGGTGGTCGCATTGTCCAGCGAGAGCATGGCCTGGACGTGCTCCACCGGCTTGAACGCGTCCACCGGCTGCCCCGACACGCGTTGGGTGGGGCTGTCCGGCGTGACGAGGTCGGGGAACTCGGCCTCCAGCTCCCGCAGCTCGCGCACCAGCGCGTCGTACTCGGCATCGGCGATCTCGGGGCGGGCCTCGACGTAATAGAGATAGTCGTGATGGTGGATTCGCTCGCGCAGCTCGGCAATCCGCTGCGCCGCTTCCCCCCGATGCATGGGGGCGATGGTACCACGCAAGTTCCGCTCTCTACCGGCGGCCGCGGGTGGCGGCGCGGGGTGGTGGCGGGGGGCGGGAGGGGTTCGCGGACCACGCGGGTTGCGGTTCGCGGACCACGCGGGTGGCGCGCGAGTCCGACGTCGGCGCGACCCGGTTCAACGGGGGCGCTGGCTCCAGCGGATGGCCAGGAAGACGGGCAGGAGGCCCGCGGCGACGATGGCCAGGGCCGGCACGGAAGCGTCCTCCCACAGGGACTCCGCCGTCAGCTCCCAGACGCCCACGGCGAGGGTGTCGAAGCCGAACGGTCGCAACAGGAGCGTGGCCGGCATCTCCTTCATCGTCTCCACGAAGACGAGGATGAGCGCGGTGAGGAGGCCACCGCGAACGAGAGGCAGATGCACCCGGCGGAGGGTGCCGAGGACCGACGTGCCCAACGAGCGCGCCGCGTCGTCGAAGGTGCCGGGGATCTTGCCCAGGCTGGCGTCGAGGGTCTGGTAGCCGACGGCCAGGAACCGCACGACGTAGGCGTAGACGAGCGCGGCAATCGAGCCGGTGAGCACGAGGCCCAGCGGGTGCCCCAGCAGTCGCTCCAGACCGCTCACGAGGAAATGGTCGAGCACGGCGACGGGACCCAGCACGCCGACGGCAATCACCGAGCCAGGCAGCGCATAGCCCATCGAGACGAAGCGCGTGACGGCGCGGACCGTCGTTGACGGGTGCAAGCGCGCCGCGTAGACGAGGACGAGCGCCAGCACGCCGGTGATGGTGGCGGCCAGGCTGGCCAGGACGAGGGTGTTGGCGAGCAGACGGCCGAAAGGAAGGTGACTGCCCACGTCGGCCTCACGGGCCCACACGAGCAGCTGTCCCACCGGCAGCACGAAGGCCGCCGCGAGCACCACCGCGCAGGCCAGCGTCGCCGCGCCGGCGCGCCAGCCGCTCAGGGCGACGGGCGTGATGCCAGGCCCGCGGCGATGACTCTGCACGAAGCGCGCGCGGCCGCGGAGCGCCCGCTCGAGCGCCAGCAGGAGGGCGGCGAAGAGCAGCAGGACGCTGGCGAGCTGGACGGCGGCGTCGCGCTCGAACATCCCCAGCCACACGCGATAGATCGCTTCCGTCAACGTGCGGTAACCGAACGTGGCCACCGTACCGAAGTCGGCCAGGGCTTCCATCATGGCCAGCGATACCCCGGCGACCAGGGAGGGCCGCGCCATGGGGAGCATCACCTTCCAGAGAACCTGAAATCGTGTGTGCCCCAGGCTGCGCGCCGTCTCCAGGGTGGCCGCCCCCTGCTGGCGAAACGCGTCTCGGGCGAGCAGGTAGACGTACGGATAGAAGACCAGGGTCATGACGGCGACGATGCCCCCGTACGAGCGGATGTCGGGCAGGCGCGCCCATTCCCCCAGCTCGCGGCGCAGCGCCGACTGTACCGGACCGGCGTAGTCGAAGAGGCCCAGGAATGCGAAGCCGATGACGTAGGCGGGCACGGCGAGGGGCAGCATGAGCGCCCACTCGAACACGGCCCGGCCCGGGAAGCGGAAGCCGACGACGAGCCAGGCCAGCCCGGTGCCGAGGACCAGGGTGGTCGCGCCCACGCCGGCCAGCAGGAACAGGGTATTGGTGACGAGCTCCCCGAGCTGCGTCTGCCAGAGATGCTCCCACACCTCCAGCCGGGGGTGAGCCAGGGACGAGAGCACGGCGACGATCGGCACGGCCAGGATGGCCGCGACCGGCGCCACCGCGGCGACCCACGGTGACAGCTCGAGCTGGCGTGCCCCCTGGACCTCGATCTCGCGGGTGCGGACCCGCCTCGCGCCCATGTGGCCGCCGGCTACCGGTAGCCCACGCGATCAGCGAGCCGGGTCGCCGCGGCCTGGTACTCGCCGGCCGCGGCGATATTGATGTCGTCGTGCCTGAACTTGCCCCAGCGGGCGACCAGGGGGTGCAGGGAGGCCTGGGGGTTGGCCGGATACTCGAAGGACAGGTCGGCGAACATCTGCTGGGCTTCCGGGCTGGACAGGTACTCGAGGAACTTGATCGCCCCGGCGCGATGTCTGGCGTGGGCCGTCACGCCGGCGCCCGAGACGTTGACGTGCGTCCCCGTCGTCTGCTGATTGGCCCAGTAGATTCCCACCGGGAAGCTCGCATCCTTGGCGAGCCGGCGGGCCAGGTAGTAGTGGTTGGCAAGTCCCACGTCGCACTGGCCGGCGGCGATCGCCTCCAGGATCTTCGTGTCGCCGTTGATGAGGATCGGCTGGTTGGCCACCCAGCCCCGCACGATCTCCTCCGTGCGCGGCTCGCCGTGGCGCTTGATCATGGTGGCGAGCAGCGACTGGTTGTAGATGTAGCCCGAGGTGCGCAGGCACAGGCGTCCTTTCCAGCGGGGCTCGCCGAGCGCTCCGTAGGTGCTGAGCTCGGCCGGCTTCACCCGCTGGGTGCTGTAGACGATGGTGCGGGCCCGGACCGTCAGGCCCACCCAGCGCTGCTCCGGATCCCGCAGGTGAGCCGGAACGTTCGCCTGCAGCTCGGGCGAGTCCACGCGCGAGAGCAGGCCGGCCCGGGCTGCGTTCCAGAGGTTGCCGGCGTCCACCGTGAAAAGGACGTCGGCCGGCGTGCGATCGCCCTCGGCTTTGAGGCGTTCGAACAGCTCGCCGGTGTTGCCGTTGAAGATCTTCACGGGGATGCCCGTCCTGCGGGTGAACGCGTCGAAGGCGGCCTCGTGCCCGTAGTGCCGGGCCGAGTACGCGACGACCGCGTCGGACGCGCTCGTGATGGAGGCTGCGGGAAGCGCCGTGATGAGCACGAGGAGGAAAACGACCAGGATCAATCGCATCGCACGGTCCTTTCCGGGCTATACTGGCGCCAGGAGCAATCGAGCATTAGGTTTACCTAATATGAAGAGAACGTCAAGCCTAAAGAACGCAGGCGCCGCCTCCACGACCGCTTCGGTTCAGGACTACCTGGCCGCCATCTACGATCTGGGCGCCAGCAGCGGGCCTGTGATCGGCGCCCGGCTGGCCAAGCACCTGGGGATCTCCGCGCCCGCCGTGTTCGAGGCGATCCAGCGGCTCACGCGGGGGGGCTACGTCCGCGTAGGCCGGGGCAAGGCCGTCAGCCTCACGCCCAAGGGCCGGGAGATCGCCGAGGTGATGGCCCGGCGCCACCGGCTGCTCGAGCGGTGGCTGACCGACACGCTCGGGCTGAACTGGGCCGACGCCCACGAGGAAGCCCACCGGCTCGAGCACGCCATCTCGCCGCGCGTCGAGGAGCGGCTGGCCGCGCTGCTCGGCATGCCCAGCACCTGCCCCCACGGCAATCCGATTCCGGGCATGCCCTCAGCCGTCCGCGTCGAGCCGTTCCCGCTCGCACGCGCGAAGGCGGGGACGACGGTCGTGGTGGAGCGCATCACCGAAGAGGCCGAGGCCGACAAGGATCTGCTCGAGTATCTGTGGCGGGCCGAGGTCCGCCCGGGCCGACGCCTCCGCGTCGTGGAGGTCGCCCCGTGGGCGGGCACGATCACGCTCGCGGGCGACGGGCGCACGATCGCGCTCGGGCTCCCGGCGGCCGCCAAAATCTGGGTGTACCGGCCCGAGCGCGCCAGCGCCCCGGCCTGAGGCGGTTACTTTTTCGTCTTTGCCTCGGTGATCAAGCGCTTGACCCGCTCGTGATCCTCGCCGACGGGAACCACCTTCAGGAACTGCTCCCAGGAACGGATAGCGCCGGCCGTGTCACGCTTCGTCTCGTAAAGGACCTGCCCCCGGTACAGCAGGGCCGGCCCATAGTCCGGGTCGATGGCCAGCGCGCGGTCGAACGTCTCCAGCGCCGCGTCGGCGTGACCCCCGATCGCGACGATGAGTCCCAGATGGGTCATCGCGTCGACGTTGTCGGGATGACGCTTGAGCACCGCCTGGTAGGCAGCGATGGCCTCGCCGTAGCGCCCCTCGGCCAGGCTGTTCCGGGCGGCCTGTAGCATGCCCTGCAGCATCTCCGGGCTCACCGAGCCCGGTTGACGCGGCGGGGCGCCGGGAAGCGGATCCAGCCTGGCCAGAGGGCGCGAGCCCGGCATCGGCAGACCGGCGGTGGGATCGGGGCTCGTGTGGCGGCTGATCCCCGCCCCGAGCGCCACGCCGAAGCCGACCAGGGCCAGCGCCCCCGACGTGACGACGAGCGGATGGCGCCAACCGCGCGGCGCCGCCGGTACCGGGGTGGCCCCGGCGCTCGGTGCGACCGGGCCCATGCGGTCCAGTTCGGTGAGCACCCGCGCGGCCTCGGCCTCGTAGCGGGCGGCCAGCTCGGCATAGTCGTCGTCGGAGACGTGGCCGGCCTCGTGCTCGAACCGCAGCTCCCGGAGCGCTCGCAGCACGTGCCGCTTCTGCTCCTGCAGCTGCTCGCGAGCGTCGATGGGCAGCGGCAGGAACCTCGCGGCGCCCGTTCGACGCAGCGGCCACAGGGTGAAGGCGGCCAGGGGCAGCCCGAGGGCCAGAACCACGACGGCGATGCCGACGGCGCCCGTCACGGCTCGGCCTCCATCTCGCGCCGGATCCGCTCGCTCATCGCCGGATCCAGCCGGGGCGTGACGGCAGTCGGCGGGCGTGACCGCGTCCAGCGCACGATGAGCAGCGCCACGATCGCCAGACCGATCAGGGCCCCCAGCGGGGGAACGATCCACACCACCGCGGTGAAGCCTCGACGCCTGGGCTCCAGCAGGATCCATTCGCCGTACTTGTCCACGAAGTACTCGACGACCTGGTCCGGCTGCTCGCCGGCAGCCAGACGCTCCCGGATGACCGCACGCATCTGGTTGGCCATCTCGGACGGAGAGTCGGCGACGGAGAGGTTCTGGCAGACCACGCAGCGAAGCTGCCTGGCGATGGCGTGCACTTGCTCCTCGTCGACGTGCCGGGCCGGCTGCTGGGCCGACGCCGGGGCAAAGGCGACGAGCGTGAGCAGGGCTAGCGTGATCAGCAGCCCCTGGGGTGAGCGCGCCGTGCGCATCGGTCTAGACTACACCGCCGGGGGGCGCCCTCGCACGTACGCGGCCGGCCTCGAGAACTGCCGGCGGGGCTCCGGCAGTTCTCGTCGTGCTGTTATTCGAGTGCTTGCGCCTGCCGCCGGTCCACGTGCCACAGCACCACGTGGTACTGCGGGTCCCCCCCGCCCGGCTGGCGGTAGATGGAAATGTGATCGATACGGTGTTTGCCCGCCTGCAGCGTGGTGATACCCGAATCGCGAAACTCGGATGCCGGGACCGTGTATACGGTTGCCACCCTTTGCCCGCCCTGGTCATAGGCGGCGAACCGGCCCATGGTCGGAGCCTCGGCTTCCAGCCGGCTGAACTTCAGGCGCGTGGCCGGCGGTGGTGTCGCACTGGCCAGGTGCTGCTGACCCGCCTGGGCATCGGTCCTGGGCGAGGCGGCGGGGACCATCCCGCTGGCTGCCGCCTCCTCGCGCGTCGCCGTCGCCAGGACGAGGTTGCTCGTCACCGGCTTGCCATTGGCGGCTATGCGCGCCGCCTCCGCGATGCGCTGGCGCTCGCTGTCCGTGCTGGTCACTCCGGTGAGGAAGACGGTGCCGTTGCTGGTGTCGACGTCGACCCGGGTTATGCTCCCGATCTGCGTCGAGGCGACGGCGGCCTTCACTTTTGCTGTGGTGGTCTTGTCGTCGATCCACTGGCCAGCGCTTCGTCCCGTGGCTGTCCGGCAGCCGGCCATGATGAGAAGAATTCCCGAGAGCACGACGATGGCACGAGTTGGTGTTGGCATGGCTGTACTCCTTGCTCCCGTTGCTGTGCAAGGCGGAGGCCAGTGATCGCCCGCGATGGTGTAGTCTCCTACCGAGACCACCGGGGGGGCAGCATGGCCGAGCCGGCCAAGGGCCGGAAGTCCGCGATGGACAACGTGCGGGAGGTGACGGCCCGTGCCTTCACCCGGATCGAGGACCTCGTCTATGTAGGCCTGAGCATCCTGCTCGCCGGCAGCGCGATCGTGCTCCTCGGCACCAGCGTCGTCGACTTCGTCCGCCACGTCGTGGCCGGGACCCTCCCCGGTACCGTGGTGGAACTGCTGGACCGTATTCTGTTGATTCTTATGATCGTGGAGATTCTCTACACGGTGCAGGTGTCGTTCCGGGAGCACGCGCTGGTGCCCGAGCCGTTCTTGATCGTGGGACTCATCGCGGTGATCCGGCGGCTCTTGGTCCTCAGCGCCGAATCCGCGAAACTACTCGAACAGGGTCAGGTCGCCTTCCGCAGCGCGATGGTCGAGCTGGCCCTGCTGACCGTCACCATCGTGGCGCTGGTGGCCTCGCTCTTGATGCTCCGCCGGCGGGGGGCTCAGGCGGTCGCCGAGCGGAGCTAGCCGCCCCCGTCGAGCAGGCGCTCCACCGTCGAGCGGAAGACCTCCGGGGTGACCGCGCCCACGTGCCGGGCATGGATGCGACCCTGCCGGTCGATGAAGAACGTTTCCGGAACCCCGAAGACGCCGTAGTCGATCGAGACCTTGCCGGTGACGTCGCGCGCGTTGGGGAAGGTGAGGCCGAAGTCGGCGATGAACTTCTTCGCCTTGTCGTCGGTGTCCTGAATGTCCAGCCCCAGGACCACGACGCCCCGGTCGCGCCACTGCCGCCAACCCTGCTCCAGCACGGGGGCCTCTTCGTAGCAGGCGGGGTAGCACCACGAGGCCCAGAAGTTCAACACGACCACCTGGCCCCGGTGGGCGTCCAGCGAGAGGGGCTGGCCGCCGAAGGTGGTCAGCGTGAAGGCGGGGGCTGGCCGGCCCACCAGCGGCGAGGGGATGTCCCGCGGATTGGTGCGAAAGCCATAGGCGAGCAGGACCAGCACGGGAACAGTCGACAGCGGGATAAGCCAGCGGAGCAGTCGGGTCACGGCTTCCGACGCTCGGGCAGGATCGCCAGCGCCGCGCCGAGGGTGAGGACGAAGCCGCCGATCCAGATCCAGGTGACCAGGCGGTTGACCTGGACCTTGACGGTGGCCTGCCGCCCATCCCGCGTGAAGTCGCCCAGGACCAGGTAGAGGTCCTCCCAGAACCCCAGCCAGTAGTCCACGCCGGCGATCGGCGTCGTCTCCTGCGGGTAGAACTTCTTGGTCGGCTCCATGAGGGCCGGGGGCGAGCCGTTGCGGCTCACCGAGAAGCGGCCCACGACCTTGAAATGGTTGGACTCCTCGTTGGCCCGCAGCCCGTCGAAGCGCAGGCGGTAGCCGGCCAGCTCCGTGGTCTCGCCCACCGCCAGGGTCGACTCGCGCTGCACCGACCACGCCTGCGACCCGGTCACGCCGACCACGATCAGGAGAATCCCCAGGTGGACCACGAAGCCGCCGTAGCGTCGGTTGTGGCGTAGCAGCAGGCCGCCGAGGGCGGGGAACAGCGACTCGCCCGCGCGCAGCCGCGCGCGGGTGGCCCGGCTGACGTCGAGCCCGATGGTCGCGGCGACGAAGAGCGTCAGGGCCAGCGCCAGCACCGCCAGAGCGGAGCGGACACCGAGCAAGAAGAACACCGCCGCGCCGACCGCGCCCAGGGCGACCGGGACGAGAAAGTTCCGGCGCAAATTCTCGGGCGAGGCGCGGCGCCAGGCGATGAGCGGCCCCACGCCCATCAGGAAGACGAGGCCGAGGAACAGTGGCACGTTCACCTGATTGAAGAAGGGCGCGCCCACGCTGACCTTGACCCCGCGCACCGCCTCGGCCAGCAGCGGGAACACCGTGCCGAAGAAGACGGTGAACGTGACCGCGACCAGCAGCAGGTTGTTGAGCAGGAAGGCGGACTCCCGGGAGACGACGGAATCGAGCTGTCCCTGGGCGCGCAGCGCGTACCAGCGCCAGGACAGGAGGACCAGGGAGGCCAGCACGACCAGGGCGAGGAACGCCAGAAAGAAGACGCCGACCGTGCCCTGGGTGAAGGCGTGGACGGAGGCGATCACGCCGGAGCGGGTCAGGAAGGTGCCGAACATCGTCAGGCTGAAGGTGAGGATCACCAGCGTGATGTTCCAGAGCTTCAGCATGCGCCGGCGCTCCTGGATCATGACCGAGTGCAGGAAGGCCGTGCCGGTCAGCCAGGGCATGAAGGCGGCGTTCTCCACGGGGTCCCAGGCCCAGTAGCCGCCCCAGCCCAGCACGTGGTAGCTCCACCACCCCCCGATGAGCAGGCCGAGGGAGAGGAAGTACCAGGCGATGATCGTCCACCGGCGGGTCAGGGTGATCCAGGTATCGCCGACGCGGCTGGTCACCAGCGCGGCGATGGCGAACGCGAAGGGCACGGTGAAACCCGTGAAGCCCAGGTAGAGCGCGATGGGATGCGTGATCATGCCCGTGTCCTCGAGCAACGGGTTGAGGCCGCGACCGTTGGCGGGCGCCGGCGTGAGCCGGGTGAACGGTGGGGCGGCCACGGTCATGACCAGGAGGAAGAAGGTCAGGACGACGAGCATCACGGCGAGGACCCAGGGGTAGAGCTCGCGGGCCCGCTCCCGCTGGCCCAGCACGACGATCAGCGAGTAGAGGCCGAGCATCCAGGCCCAGAGCACCAGCGAGCCCTCGAGCGCGCCCCACACCCCGGTGATCCGGTAGTAGAACGGAGTGCCGAGGTTGGTGTTGAGGGCGACGTAACGCACCGAGAAGTCGAAGGTCAAGAACGCGTACACCAGCAGGGCGAAGGCCAGCGTGAGCAGCGCGAAGACGCCCACGACCGCATGCTGGGCCGACTCGACCAGAGCCGGACGCCCCGTCCTTCCGCCGGCGGTGGCGGCGGCGACGCCCCACAGAGTGAGGCCCAGCGCGACCAGGAGGATGCCCTGTCCCAGCTCGGGGGTCATTGGGGGGCCTGGAGCGACCGCATCAGCTCCCGGTACCCGGCCTCGCCGTCGGCAGGCGCTTGATACTCCTCCGAGTGCTTGGCCATGATCAGCGTGGCCTTGAAGTAGCCCTCGGGCGCCCAGGAGCCCTCGACCACGGCGCCTCGTCCCTCACCGAACAGGTCGGGCGCCGTCCCCTTGTGGCGGACTGCTACGGTGCTCTTGCCATCGGTCAGGACGAATCTGAGGTCCAGGGTCTTCGGCTCCCAGCTGAGGGAGCCGGGCGTGACGAGGCCTCCCAGGCGATACGCCTTGCCTGCCACCGGCGCCGCCGTCAGCTCCGATGGCGTGACGAAGTAGACGGCCGACTGCGTCACCCCGGAGTAGATGAGGTAAGCGAGGGCGAGCACGATCACGAGACCGCCGAACACGAACTTGGGCTTCATCGCGCCGACGCTCGTCGGGAGCGGGGACGCCCCGACGTCCCCAGCCGGTCGAGCTCTTTCTCGCGGCGGCGGAGGTAGCGCCAGTAGCCGCCGAGCACGAGCGCGGCCAGGGCGTAGGCGGCGGCCACGAAGGCCCAGTTGTCGGGCATCAGGCCAGGGCCTCCTGCTCCCGGCGCAGCAAGCGCACGCGCTTGGTCACGAACCACGCGTAGAGGAGGGTGAACGCGGCCAGATTGACGAGCAGCACGGCCACGAAGATGGGCGGCATCGTGCTTGGCCCCGGCTTGAGGATCGAGGGGGGCTGGTGCAGTGTCCGCCACCAGTGCACGGAAAAATGCACGAGCGGGATGTCGAGCGCGGCCAGGATACCGAGCACCGCCGAATAGCGGGCGGCGCGCTCGCGGTCCTCGATCATGGAGCGCAGCAGGAGATAGCCGAGATACATCACGAACAGGATGGCCACGGTGGTGAGACGCGCGTCCCACGTCCACCAGGTCCCCCAGGTCGGTTTCCCCCAGATGGCGCCCGAGCCGATCGTGATGCCGGTGAAGAGCACTCCGGCTTCGGCGGAGGCCTGGGCCAGACGGTCGGCACCCTCCCGCCGCCGGGCGAGGTACGCGATGGAGGCGACGAGGACCACGGCGAAGGCGAGGTAGGCGACCAGCACGCTGGGGACGTGCAGGTACATGATGCGCTGCACGTTGCCCTGGACCGCCTCTCGCGGCGCGACGGCGAAGGCCAGCACCAGCCCCGCGGCCAAACCCAGGGCGGCGAGCCATCCCAGAGGGCGAGTCACCCCTCAGCCCTCCAGCACCGCATCGAAGGTGAGAAGGCCCACCGTCAGGTAGACGACGTCAGCGGCGCCGAGGAGCTGGAGCCAGCGCGCGACCGTGGTCAGCGGCTCGCCGGCGAGCACGGCCTCGGTGGCCTTGACCGCCCCCAGCAGCACCGGCACCAGGATCGGCAGCAACAGGACGGGGAAGAGCACCTCGCGCGCGCGCACGTTCGCGGTCATGGCGGCGAAGAGAGTGCCGACGGCGGCCACGCCCACCGTGCCAAGCACCACGACGGCGACGAGAGCGCCCAGGTGCCCGGCCACGTCGACGTTGAAGAACACGGTGAAGAGCGCGAGGATGATCGCCTCGACCACCAGCATCAGGACGAGGTTGCCGCCGACCTTCCCCAGGTAGATCGCCGACTTGTCCCCCGGCGTCATGACCAGCCCTTCCCAACAGTCGTGCTCGCGCTCGCTGAGGAAGGCGCGGCCCAGGCCGACCAGCCCGCTCAGGATGAACCCGAGCCAGAGCAGCCCGGGTAGCGCCGCGGCCAACCGCTCGCGATCGTCACCCAGCGCGAACTGGAACAGGAACAGGAGGAGCATCGCGAAGAAGAGGAGCGCGTTGAACGTCTCTTTGGAGCGCCGTTCGGTCAGCAGGTCCTTCCACAGCACGATCCAGGCCCGTCGCGCGTACGTCACGCCGGCTCCTCCGCGTGCAGCTCGTAGAGGTGGCGGATGTCCTCGGCGCTGAGAGCGGCGACCGCCGCGTCGTGAGCCACGCGCCCGCCGGCCATGATGGCCACACGGTCGGTGACGCCGAGGCCACGGCTGAAGCTGTGTGTCGCCATGACGATGGCGCCTCCGCCCGCCTTCACGGCGGCCAGGTGCCCATCCAGCCACTTGCTGGCCCGCGGGTCGAGACCGGCATAGGGCTCGTCCAGCAGCAGGACGCGGGGAGCGGCCAGCACCAGCCGGGCCAGCGATAGCCGGCGTCGCATCCCGAGTGAGAAGGTGCGCACCCTCTCGGCGGCCAGCCGTTCGAGGTCGACGGCGGCCAGCGCGGCGTGCAGCTCGTCGGCCCGGGCGGGGCGGCCCCTCAGGCTGCTCCAGAAGATGAGGTTCTCTCGCGCCGTCAGATCCTCGTAGACCCAGACCCCATGGGCCAGCAGGCCGACCTGGGCGCGGACACGGTCGGGCTCGCGCGCGCAGTCGAAGCCGGCCACCAGAGCGCGGCCCCGGCTGGGCCGCAGCAGCGTGGCCACGATGCGGAGCAGCGTCGTCTTGCCGGCGCCGTTGGCTCCCAGCAAGGCTACGGCCTCGCCGGCGCGGACGTCGAGGTCGATACCGTCCAGCACCAGCGTGCCGCCGAAGGCTTTGCTGAGACCGGCCAGGTGAACGAGAGGTTCAGCCGTCACCGGTTTCCGGGCCTCGGGAACGAGACGCCGCGCGCGCTGCCGCTGTCAGATCCGCATCGCGCGCAGCCGGGCGATCCGCTCCTCGAGCGGCGGGTGCGTCGAGAACAGTTTCATCATCGCCTGCCCGCTCAGCGGGTTGACGATGAAGAGATGCGCGGTGGCGGGGTTGGCGTCCATGGGAACGGCGTGCTGCGCCATGTGAAGCTTCTCCAGCGCCTTGGCCAGACCCCAGGTCTTGCCGGCCACCCGGGCGCCGGTCGCGTCGGCGTGAAACTCGCGCGATCGGGAGACGGCGAGCTGAACCAGCATGGCCGCCAGGGGCGCCAGCACGGCCAGCAGGATCATGACCATCGGGTTGCTGCCGTGCTCCTCGTCATCGCCGCGGTGCCCGCCGAAGATCGCCGCCCACTGCGCCATATGGGCCAGGTACGTGATGGCCCCGGCCAGCGTCGCCGCGAGCGTGGAGATCAAGATGTCTCTGTTGGCGACGTGGGCCAGCTCGTGGGCCAGGACGCCTTCGAGCTCTTCCTCGTCGAGCAGGCGCATGATGCCCTCGGTCACGGCCACCGCGGCGTGCTGAGGGTTGCGGCCGGTGGCGAACGCATTGGGAGTCTCGGACGGGATCAGGTACACGCGAGGCATCGGGATCCCGGCGCGGGTAGCCAGCCGGCGCACGACCGCGTACAGACGGGGGGACTGGCCCTCATCGATGGGCTGCGCTCGGTACATCCTGAGCACGATCCGGTCGGAGAACCAGTAGGAGAAGAAGTTCATCGCCAGGGCCAAGACGAAGGCCACCAGCATGCCTTGCTCGCCCCCGATCGCTCCGCCGACCACCACGAGTATCGCGGTAAGGACCGCCAGCAGCAGCGCCGTTCTGAAGATGTGCGACATCGGGTTTCCCTCCCCGTCGTAACTGCGCCCCAAAGCGTAGCAAAGGGCCCGGCACCGGTCAAACAGTGGTCAAATTCCTTGACTTGCCCTAGACCCGCCGATACACTGGGCCGGTTTAGGGGAAAACTCTCTAAACGACAACAACTTACGCAATTCCCGCGAGACGGAGTCATGATCATTCGAGTGTCCGACCTCCAGGACGACGGGCTGCTGGTGGCCAATGCCGGCGAGTTCGTCGCCCCCTTCACCGATCGTTCCTGGCGGCTCGACGCCGTGCGGCTGCACGTCAGCCGGGACGGCGAGGACGTCGTCGTCGTCGGCGACCTGGCGGCCTCCGTTCCCCTCGTGTGCGGGCGCTGCCTGGAGGAGTTCCGCGTCGATGTCCGCCCGCGGGTGGACCTCCGGTACGTGCCGCGTCCGTCGCTCGTTGACGACGCGGAGCTCGGGGCCGACGATCTGGATCTGGACTTCTACGAGAACGACGAGCTCAACCTGGCCTCGCTCGTAGAGACGGAAACCACGCTGGCGTTGCCGATGAAGCCGCTCTGCCGGGCGGACTGCCGCGGGCTCTGCCCCACCTGCGGGGCCAACCGGAACGCCGCCGGCTGTGCGTGTCCGGCTCCGTCCGCCGATCCCCGCCTGGCCGTGCTCAAAGACCTGACCAGCCGACTCAATCACTGAGGCGAGAGAGGAACCCGGATGCCGCTGCCGAAACGCCGTCACTCGAGAACGCGGGGCCGCAAGCGCCGCACCCACTGGAAGCTAGACGCGCCGGCTCACGCGGTGTGCCCCCAGTGCCGCGAACCCAAGCTGCCGCACCGCGTGTGTCCCCACTGCGGGTACTACAAGGGTCGGGAGATCATTGCCGTCGAGGGTGAGTAGCTGCCCATCGACATGAAGATCGCCGTCGACGCCATGGGCGGCGACTACGGCCCGGCCGTGGTCGTCGAGGGGGCGGTCGCCGCCGCGCGCGAGTACGGGTCCCCCGTGATCCTCATCGGGGACAAGGCTGCGATCGAGCGCGAGGTGATGCGTTTGCGCGCCGAGAGTTCGGCGATCGAGGTCCGTCACGCCTCCCAGGTCGTCAGCATGGCCGAGAGCCCGTCCCAGGCGCTTCGCCGCAAGCGCGACTCCTCCTTGCGGGTGGCCGCTCAGCTCGTCAAGGACGGGGAGGCGGCGGCGTTCGTCTCGGCCGGCAACACCGGCGCGGCGATGGCCATCGCGATGTTCGTGATCGGGGTCCTGCCCGGCGTCGACCGGCCGGCGCTGGCCGCGGTCCTGCCCAACCTGCGGCGGTTCACGGTGCTGCTCGACGTCGGCGCCAACGTCGATCCCAAGCCCTGGCACCTCCTGCAGTTCGCCGTGATGGGTCACATCTACGCGCGCGACATCCTGGGCTACGACAATCCTCGCGTCGGCCTCTTGTCGGTCGGCGAGGAAGAGGGCAAGGGCAACGAGCTCACCAAGGAAGCCTACGAGCAGCTCAAGGAGTCGTCGTTGAACTTCGCGGGCAACGTGGAGGGCCGTGACATCTACAACGGCCGCTGCGACGTCGTGGTGACCGACGGCTTCACCGGCAACGTCGCCCTCAAGATCTCCGAGAGCCTGGCCGAGATGCTGGGGGCCATGATCAAGGAAGAGCTCATGCGGGACCTGCGCTCGAAGGTGGCCGCCTCGCTGGCGATGCCGGCCTTCGCGCGGTTCAAGCGGCGGGTGGACTATACCGAGATGGGCGGAGCCCCCCTGCTCGGCATCGACGGGGCCGCCATCGTCTGTCACGGCGCCTCGCCGGTGAAGGCCATCAAGAACGCCGTCCGCGTGGCCGGCGAGTGGGCCGCCGCCGGCGTGAACGAGCACATCAAGGCCGCGCTGGAGGCGGAGGTCGAACGCGCCGATCGAGAGGGAGGCCGCGAATGACGCGGGCAAAGATCGTCGGGATGGGAGCGTACGCGCCCAAGCGCGTCCTCAGCAACGCCGACCTCGAGGCGATGGTGGAGACCAACGACGAGTGGATCGTCCAGCGCACGGGGATCCGAGAACGGCATATCGCGGAAGAGGGCGAGGCTACCTCGGACCTGGCCGTGCGGGCGGCCCAGCAGGCCCTCGAGCGAGCCAACCTCGTTCCCGAGGACATCGATTTCATCGTCGTCGGCACCACCACCCCCGACATGTTCTTTCCCACCACCGCCAACCTCGTTCAGCACCGGCTGGGCTGCCGCCGGGCCGGCTCGGTGGACGTGCTGGCCGCGTGTGCGGGCTCGATCTACAGCCTGACCATCGGCGCCCGGTTCATCGAGGCCGGCAAGTATCGTCGCGTGCTGTGCATCGGCGCCGAGACCCTGTCCAAGATCACCGACTTCACCGACCGCGGCACCTGCATCCTCCTGGCCGACGCCGCCGGCGCCGCCGTTCTCGAAGCCACCGACGAGGGGAACGGGCTGCTCGACGCCGACCTGTACTCCGATGGGCAGTACTGGGACCTGCTCTACATGCCCGGGGGCGGGGCGCGTCATCCGGCCACCCGGGAGACGGTCGACGCCGGCCTGCACTACGCGAAGATGAAGGGCAACGAGGTGTTCAAGGTCGCCGTGCGCATGTTCGTGGACTGCGCGGAGACGATTCTGACCCGCCACGGCCTGAGCGTCCGCGACATCGACCTCTTCGTCCCCCATCAGGCCAATCTGCGGATCATCGAGGCCGCGGCCAAGCGGGTGGGGCTGCCCATGGACAAGGTCTTCGTCAACGTCGACCGCTACGGCAACACCGGCGCAGCCTCCGTGTACGTCGCCCTGGAGGAAGCCCTGGCGGCCGGGCGCATCCGGCGCGGCGATCTCGTGCTCATGGCGGCCTTCGGCGGCGGCTTCTCCTGGGGCGCCGCGCTCATGCGGTGGTGATGTCGATCGCCTTCATCTTCCCGGGGCAGGGCTCGCAGGCGGTGGGCATGGGCAAGGCCTTCTACGAGGCCTCCCCGGCCGCCAAGGCCGTCTTCGAGGAGGCCAACGACGTCCTCGGTCTCGATCTCACCCGCCTGGCCTTCGAGGGGCCGGAAGCGGACCTCGCGCTGACCGCCAACACGCAACCCGCGGTCCTGACCGTCAGCGTGGCGGCCGCCGCCGTGTGCGCCGAACACGGGCTCACCCCCCGCTTCGCCGCCGGCCACAGCCTGGGCGAGTACTCGGCCCTGGTCGTGGCGGGCGCGCTGGCCTTCCGCGACGCCGTCCGCCTCGTCCGCCGCCGCGGCGAGTTCATGCAGGCGGCGGTTCCGGTCGGTGTGGGGGCCATGGCGGCGATCATGGGGCTGGAGTTGTCGGCGGTGGAGGCGCTGTGTGCCGAGGCGGGCCAGGGCGAGGTGGTGGAGGTCGCCAACGTCAACGCGCCGCTGCAGATCGTCATCGCCGGCCACCGAACCGCCGTCGAGCGGGCGGTGGCGCTGGCGGCCGGCCGGGGCGGGCGCAAGAGCGTCGTCCTGCCCGTGAGCGCGCCCTTCCACTGCGGTCTGATGGCGCCAGCCGCCGAGCGGCTCGCCGGTGAGTTGCACGGCGTCGCCGTGAGCGATCTCCGGATCCCGGTGATCCGCAACGTCGACGCCGGCGTGACCCGGACGGCGGCCGAGGTGAAGCCGGCGCTCGTGCGCCAGGTGGCGAGCCCGGTGCGCTGGACGGAGTGCGTGCGCCGCCTGGCCGCCGAGGGCGCCAGCGCCTTCGTGGAGATGGGGCCGGGGCGGGTGCTGACGGGCCTGCTCAAGCGCATCCTCGACGGTGCCCGTGGCCACGCCATCGAGGATCCGGCCGGCCTGGACAAGACGCTCAGCGAGCTCGGCGTCGGGCGGAGAGCGTCGGCCGGATGAAGTCCCTGGCCGGCCGCGTGGCCATCGTCACCGGCGGAAGCCGGGGAATCGGCGCCGCCATCACCGCATTGCTGGCGGAGGACGGAGCGAGCGTGGTAGTCTCGGGTCGCGACGCCGACCGTCTGGAACGGGCCGTGAAGGGGTTGGGGGCGGACGGCGCCACGATTGTCGGTGTGGCCGCCGATGCCGCCAGCCGCGATGACGCCGAGCGCCTGGTCGACACCGCCAGGCAACAGTTCGGACGTCTCGACGTGCTCATCAACAATGCAGGCATCACCCGGGACGCGCTCCTGGTACGGATGAAGGACGAGGACTGGGATCGTGTCATGGACGTCAACCTCCGCGGTGCCTTCTACATGATGCGCGCCGCCGCCAAGCTCATGATGCGGCAGAAGAGCGGACGCATCGTCAACATCGCCTCCACCGCGGGCGCCATGGGCAATGCCGGCCAGGCCAACTACTCGGCGGCCAAGGCCGGGCTCATCGGCCTCACCAAGTCCGCGGCGCGCGAGCTGGCCCACTGGTCGATTCTGGTCAATGCGGTGGCGCCCGGTCTGATCGAGACGGACCTCACGGCCGCGGTTCCCGAGACAGCGCGTCAGGCGCTGCTGGCCCAGACCCCGCTCGGGCGGATCGGCACCGCCCGCGAGGTGGCCGAGGTGGTACGATTCCTCGCCGGGGACGGGGCTACCTACATCACGGGGCAGGTGTTTCACGTCAACGGGGGACTCTACATCTGAACGCAGTCTTCCTCCGCGGAGGGCACGGGTCGATGGCGAAGTCGGTCGAAGACAAGGTCAAGGAGATCATCATCGAGCAGCTCGGCGTCGAAGAGGACGACGTGACCTCGAACGCGCGGTTCATCGAGGACCTCGGCGCTGACTCGCTCGACACGGTCGAACTCGTGATGGCGCTGGAGGAGCACTTCGACATCCAGATCCCCGACGAAGACGCCGAGAAGATCGTCACCGTCGGCGACGCCATCCAGTACATCAAGGACAACTCCTGACGGTGGCGCGTCGGCGCGTCGTCGTGACCGGGGCGGGCGCCGTGACGCCCCTGGGCAACACGGCCGAGGAGTTGTGGGCGGGCCTGACCAGCGCGCGCTCTGGAATCGGCCCCATCACCAAGTTCGACGCCTCGGAGAGGGACGACGCCGGCCACTACCGGTACGAGACCCGGATCGCCGGCGAAGTGCGGGACTTCGATCCGCTTCGCTTCATCGACAAGAAGGAAGCGCGGCGACTCGACCCGTTCTTGACATACGCCATCGCCGCCTCCGTGATGGCGGTCGCCGACGCCGGGCTGGACGTGGGCAAGGTCGCCGGGCACCGGTTCGGCGTGCTCATCGGTTCGGGCATCGGGGGCATCCAGACTTTGCTCGAGGGCGAGCGGGTGCGTCTGGAAAAGGGGCCCGAGCGCGTCTCGCCGTTCATCATTCCCATGCTCATCATCAATATGGCCTCCGGCCTGGTGTCCATGCGCTTCGGGGCCAAGGGGCCGAACTCCGCCGTGGTCACGGCCTGCGCCACCGGAAACCACGCCATCGGCGACGCTTCCAAGATCATCCAGCGGGGCGATGCCGACGTGATGATCGCGGGGGGCGCGGAGGCCATCATCCTGCCGCTGACGATCGCCGGGTTCTGCACCATGAAGGCCATGTCGACCCGGAACGACGAGCCCGCGAAGGCCTCGCGGCCCTTCGACGCCGGCCGGGACGGGTTCGTGCCCAGCGAGGGCGCGGGAGTCGTCGTGCTGGAGTCGCTCGAGCACGCGCAGGCCCGCGATGCCCGCATCTACGCGGAGGTCCTCGGCTACGGGATGACGGCCGACGCCCATCACATGACGGCGCCCGACCCCGAGGGCGACGGGGCGTCTCGCGCGATGACGGCCGCCCTGCATGACGCCGGGCTCGCGGCCAGCGAGGTGGGCTACATCAACGCTCACGGCACGTCCACCCCCTACAACGATCGCTTCGAGACCCTGGCCATCAAGCGGGTGTTCGGCGAGCACGCCCGGCGGATTCCCGTCTCCTCGACGAAGTCCATGACCGGCCACCTGCTGGGGGCGGCCGGCGGAGTGGAGACCATCGCGACCGTGCTCGCTCTCCATCACGGCCTGCTGCCGCCGACCATCAACTACGAGACGCCCGACCCCGACTGCGACCTGGACTACGTGCCCAACCAGGCGCGCAAGCAGGACGTGGAGGTCGCGCTCAACAACGCCTTCGGTTTCGGCGGTACCAACGCCACGCTGGCCTTCCGCAAGTTCCGCGGCTAGTGCCGGACCGTGAAGTCGCCCCCTCCGACTATCAGGTGGATCCCGCCCGCATCGCCCAGCTCGAACGTCGGCTGGAGCACCAGTTCCAGGATCGTGAGCTCCTCGCCCGCGCTCTGACGCATGCCTCGTACGCCAACGAGCATCTGCCGCTGGCCCACAACGAAGGGCTCGCGCTGCTCGGCGACGCCGCCCTGGCCCTGATCGTGGCCGAGCGCCTGTTGCAGACCGATCCCACCGCCCCCGTGGGGGTGATGACGCCGGAGCGGGCGCGCATCGTGTCGGGAGCGAACCTCGCGCGATGGGCGACCAGCCTCGAGCTCGGTGAGCTTCTCCGCCTGGGACGCGGTGAGGATCGGACCGGCGGTCGGGAACGCGAGTCCGTCCTGGCCACAGCGCTGGAGGCGGTGCTGGGCGCGCTCTACCTGGAGGGCGGGCTGGAGGCGGTGCGGCGGGCCATTCGTCGTCTGGCCGTGTGGTAGGCTGCGTTCATGCGTTTCTGGCCTGCGCGGCGACGGTGGGTGGCTGCGCCATTCTCTGTGGACGACGCGTTGCTCAGCGACGAGCTCGTGCGGCAGCGGGTCGACGACGTCCTGAAGCTGGAGGCGCCCCGGCCCGGCGGCAAGGCTCTCGTGTACCGCGGCCGGCTCCTGATGGCGCCCGCTCGGGCGCGGGAGCTCCTGCAGGCCCGTCTGCGTCCCCTCGGGTTGACGCCCTTTCTGACGAGCGAGGGTGACGATGTCGTCCTGCAAGCGCTGCCGCTGGCCGAGGGCGGCGGCCAGCGGCGGGTCCGCCTCAACGTGGTGCTCTTCATCCTCACGTGTCTATCCACGCTGCTGGCGGGCGCCTTCTTCTCTGGCTCGCCCACGTTCGATGCGTTCCGGACCACGCTCCTGGGGACACTCTTCGTCAGCGGCATTCCCTTCGCGAGCACGCTGCTGGGTATCCTCGCCGTCCACGAGTTCGGGCACTACTTCACGGCGCGTCACTATCGAGCCTCCGTCAGCCTACCCTACTTCATCCCCGCGCCTCCGCCCTTGTTCCTCTTCGGCACGCTGGGCGCGCTCATCCAGATGCGGTCTCCGGCCCGGGACCGCAACGCGCTCTTCGACATCGCCGCCGCCGGGCCCCTGGCCGGCCTGGTCGTGGCCGTGCCCGCGCTGCTGGTGGGCCTGCAGTGGTCGGCGGTGGTCCCGACGCCGCCGACCGAGCACGTGGTGTTCGGGCAATCCCTGCTGATGCGGTGGCTCGTGCAGGCCCAGTTCGGCGTCGTGCCCGACGGCATGATGCTCTTCACGCATCCAGTGGCCGATGCGGCGTGGGCCGGGTTCTTCGTGACGGCCCTCAACCTGTTCCCGGTCGGCCAGCTCGACGGCGGGCGCATCGCCTACGCGCTCTTCGGGCGGCATCACCGCACGGTGGGCGTCGCCACGGTGGTGGCGACGATCGGTCTCGGATTGATCACGTGGTCGCCCAACTGGTTCGTGTGGTCGGCGCTCGTCGTGTTCCTGATCGGCCTGCACCACAGCCCCCCGCTGGATGACGTGACGCCGCTGTCGCCGGGACGCCGGGCCGTAGGCGCCCTCTGCCTCATCCTGTTCGTTCTCCTGATCCCGCCCGTCCCCATCGATATTTCTTAACAGGGCCCGGGCCCTGTCCAACAGTCGGCCCTCCGCCCGGAACGCGGGCGAGCAGCGCGAAGCCGACCACGAAGAACGACCCCACCGCCACGATGGCGGCACGCTGGTTGCCACCCAGGGCCCAGGAGACCCCGCCGAACACCAGTGGGCCCAGGATGGCGCCGGTCTTGCCCACCAGCTGAAAGAAGCCGAAGAATTCGGCCTCTCGGCCGGCGGGAATCAGCGTCGCCATGAACGTCCGGCTCGCCGCCTGGATAGCGCCGAGTCCCGTCCCCGCCAGCACGGCCACCGCCCAGAACTGCCACCGGGCCTGCACGAAGTAGGCGAGCACGGTGACCGCGGTCCACTGCACCAGCGTCACCGCGACGACGACCTTGGGACCGCGGGTGTCCGCCGGACGCGCCCAGGCAGCGGATCCGGCCAGCGCGGAGAGTTGAACGAGCATGAACAGGCCGATGATTTCGGTGAAGCTGAAGCCCAGGGTCTTGGCCGCGAAGACGGCGGAGAAAGTGACGACGGTGTTCACGCCGTCCTCGTAGATCAGGTACGCGGCGAGAAACCGGCGCATGGCTCGGCGCCCGGGATCGTGGACGATCTCCCGTAGCGTGGCCAGCGTGTCGGCCACTCCGCGGCGCACGGCCTGGTTCAGCGGCACTGACCCCCGCGTGTCGGCGGGGAGCGCCAGCAGGGCCGGCATCGCGAAGAGACCGAACTGGGCCGCGGCCGTGAGGAAGCAGGCCCAATACGCTTCGGCCGCCGCCGCCGGATAGGCAGCCACGAACGCCACCAGCGAGCCCGCGTACCCCACGGCGAAGCCGGCGGCCGAGACCCGCCCGAGGTGATCGGGCTCGACGATGCGCGGCAGGTAGGAGTTGTAGCAGACGAAGGCGGTCTCGAACGTGACGATGCCGATGACGGCCAGCGTGAAGCCCCACAGCACGGCGTCCGGCCCGACGGTGGCCAGCAGGGCGGTGGCGGCCACCGAGGCCAGCGTCAGCCCGACCAGAAAGGGCTTGCGCGCGCCGGCGTGATCGGCGATTCCTCCGAGGACGGGGGCGGCCAGCGCGACCAGCGCCATCGACGTCGACACCGCCAGGCCCCACCAGAAGTCCCCGCGCCCCGCGGCGTTGCCGACCACGATGCCGGCGTAGTAAGCGGGGTAGACGGTGGCCAGGACGATGGCCGCGAAGGCCGAGTTCGCGAAATCGTAGAGGGTCCACGCGATGATCGTGCGACGCGGCGACCCGGCCACGGCCAGAGCATGACACAGCCCGCGAACGCTTGGCGAGACGCGTCGCACCTTTCCCGGAGCCCCGACGATGCGCTAGTATCCGCGCCATGCCCGGCCGGCTCGATCTCCGGACGCTGGGAGGTCTCGTCCGCCGCGGTGCCATCGACACGGTGCTCACCGTATTCCCCGACGGCTACGGCCGACTCCTGGGCAAGCGCGTCGTGGCCCGCCACTTCCTCGATCACGTCGCCGGCGACGGCGTGCACGCGTGCATCTACCTGTTCACGGTGGACATGGAGATGGAGCCCTTGCCGGGTTTCACCCTGACCTCCTGGCAACGCGGGTACGGGGACATGAAGATGGTCCCCGATCTGGCCACGCTGCGGCTGATCCCGTGGCTGCCCAGGACGGGGCTCGTCTTCTGCGATGTCTATTCCGAGGAGGGGGAGCCGATCGAAGAGGCGCCGCGCTGGGTCCTCAAGCGCCAGGCCGCGCGGGCCCGGAGCCTCGGGTACGTGGTGAAGACGGCTGCCGAGCTCGAGCTGTACTGCTTCAAGGAGTCGTTCGACGAGGCGCGGGCCAAGCGCTACTACGGCCTGACCCCGATGGCGACCTACCTGGAGGACTATCATATTCTACAAACGACGAAGGAGGAGCCGCTCATCCGGGCCATCCGCAACGGGATGGAAGGCGCCGACGTTCCGGTGGAGACTTCCAAAGGCGAGTGGGGACGGGGTCAGGAGGAGATCAACCTGGTGTACGCCGAGGCGGTCGAGATGGCCGATCGCGCCACGCTCTACAAGCACGGGGCCAAGGAGATCGCCCACGCGCAAGGCTGCTCGATCACGTTCATGCCCAAATACGACGTGGCCGCCGCCGGCTCGTCGTTTCACCTGCATTCATCGCTCTGGGACCGAGCCGGGCGCAAGCCGCTGTTCGCCCCCGCCGCGCCGCCCCGCGGCGGGCGGCCTGCGCTGAACGCGCTCTTCGGCACCTGGCTGGGTGGCCAGATGGCCACGGCGCGGGAGCTCGCCTACTTCTACGCGCCGACGGTCAACGCCTACAAGCGCTATCAGGCCGGCTCCTTCGCGCCGACGCGGGTGGCGGCGGGATGGGACAATCGGACGTGCGGCTTCCGTTTGTGCGGCGAGGGCGGCTCGCTGCGCGTCGAGAACCGGATCCCCGGCGCCGATGCCAACCCTTACCTCGCGTTCGCGGCGACCATCGCCGCTGGCCTGCACGGTCTCAGCAACAAGCTGAAGGCCCCCAAGCTCTACGAGGGCAATGCGTACGAGGACGCGACGCTGCCCCAGGTGCCCAAGACGCTCCGCGAGGCGATCGCCGAGCTGGAGCGCTCCAAGGTGGCCCGAGTAGCCTTCGGCGAGCGCGTCGTCGAGCACTATCTGCATGCTGCCCGCCTGGAGCAGCAGGCCTTCGATCAGGCGGTGACCGACTGGGAGCTGCTGCGCTACTTCGAGCGAATCTAGTGATGTCGCGCATCAGATGGGGCCGGAGAATGACCAGCGCGGGGGATCGCGGCGGGGCACGGGCGTGGCGATAGCCCGGGGCCCGTGCCCAGTGAAGTGGCGCCGCTCGCCACGGGGCAGAATTACCGCGGCGGGGGATCGCGGCGGGGCACGGGCGTGGCGATAGCCCGGGGCCCGTGCCCAGTCCAATGACCAGACTCGAAGGCAAGATCGCGTTCATCACGGGCGCCGGCATGGGGATCGGCCGGGAGGCCGCCGCGCTCTTCGCGGCCGAAGGGGCCCGCGTGGTGGTGGCCGACATCGACGCGGCTGCGGCCAGGGAGACGGCGCGTCTGGTCGAGGGGGCCGGGGGGCAGGCCCTGGCGACGGTCGGTGACGTCGCGGTCGAAGCCGACGTCCGCCGGATGATCGAGGAGGGCGTCCATCGGTTCGGGGTCCTGCACGTTCTCTACAGCAATGCCGGCGTCCTGTGGAAGGACCGCGACCGCTCGGTGCTCGAGACGAACGAGCAGTGGTGGGACCGGGTCGTCGCCATCAATCTCAAGTCGGTCTTCTGGGTCACCAAGCACGGAATCCCACACGTGCAGCGAGCCGGGGGCGGCTCCATCATCCTCATGGGCTCGGTCTCGGCGCTGGCCGGTTTCACCCGGGCTCAAGACGCCTACACGGCCGCCAAGGGTGGCCTGATCTCGCTGACGAAGTCCCTGGCCATCCAGTTCGCCAGGGACGGAATCCGCTGCAACATCATCCATCCCGGCATCGTGGACACCCCGCTGCAGGCGCCCTACCTGACCGACGCGCTTCGCCGGGAGTTCGAGACCGGGATCCCCCTGGGGCGCATCGCCCATCCCCGGGAGATCGCCCGGGTGGCACTCTTTCTGGCCAGCGAGGAGTCCTCGTACATGACGGGCGCCGAGCTGGTGGTCGACGGCGGTTTTACCGCCGCCTGACGCACAGCGACGCGTGCCCCGAGCAGGCCCCCGCAGCGCACGTTGACCGCCGAGCCGTCGTCACGATGAACCGGCTGCTTGGCCGCCCGGTCATCTTACCCCGCCCTCGGCTCGCCGCGGGCGTCCTCGTGGCCTCGCTGCTGCTCGTCTTCGTCTTGTGGCCGGTGCTGCGGGTCCTCTGGGCGAGCCTGGCCGGGCCGGCCGGCCCGTCGCTGGCCGGCTACCGGGAGTTCTTCGGTAGCCGCCGCCTCCTGGGAATCCTGATCAACAGCCTGGTGATGGCCGGCCTGTCCACGGTGCTCACCGTGCTGCTGGCCCTCATCCTCGCCTACGCGATGACCCGCACGACGGTCCCGGGCAAGCGACTCATCTCGCTGGTGGCCTGGTGGCCGCTCGTGTCGCCACCGTTTCTGGCGGCGCTGGCCTTGATCCTCCTCTTCGGCCGCGACGGCGCGGCTGGCCGCTGGCTGGGCCACGAATGGTCGATCTACGGTGTTCACGGCATCGTGATCGCGCAAGTCTTCACCTTCCTCCCCCAGGCCTGGATGCTCCTCGTGCGTGTGCTGGCCGATATCGACCCGTCGCTGGAGGAGGCCGCGGAGAATCTGGCGGCGCGGCCGCTCGACGTCCTGCGCCGCGTCACGCTCGCGCTGGCCCGCCCGGGCCTGGCCTCGGCCGCCCTCATCGTGTTCGTCCTCTGCCTGAGCGACTTTGCGAATCCATTCCTGGTGGGTGGCCACTTCACCGTGCTGGCGACCGAGATCTACGCACGCGTCATCCGCGCCAACGACCTGCCGGGCGCCGCCACGCTGAGCGTGATCCTCTTCTTGCCCTGCCTGCTGGCCAGTGTCTTCAACGCTCGGTGGATCGGGGCGTGGCCCGGCGCCTTCACGGGCGCGGCGGCGCCGCCCACGGCGCTTCGGCCGACGCCGCCTGCGCTGCGCTGGCCGCTGGCCGCGGTGACGGTGAGTGTCGTTCTGCTGACCGGCGTCGTGTATGGCCTGATCGTCCTGGCGTCCTTCGTCAGGCTCTGGGGCAGCGACTGGTCGCTCGGCCTGGCGCACTATCGATTCGCGGCCACCGGCGCAGGGGCCTGGGCCGTGTGGAACAGCCTCGAGCTGGCGGTCCTGTCGGGCGTGGTGGGGACGGCGCTGGCCCTGCCCACCGCCTATCTGCTCGAATGGAAGCGGGCGAGCCTGGCCTCCGGGGCCCGCGTCATCGAAGGCCTCGGCCTGTTGGCAGCCGCCCTGCCGGGCACGGTGCTCGGCGTAGGGTACCTCCTGGCCTTCGACGTGCCGTCGCTTCCGGCGGCCGGGACGATGTGGATACTGGTCGCCAGCGTCGTGTTCTGGACGCTGCCCGGTGCCGTCGGGACGGGCGTCGCGGCGCTGAGACGTCTCGACCCGGCCATCGAAGAGGCTGCGGTGAGCCTGGGCGCCGGTCCCGCCCGGACCGTCCGGCGAATCCTGGCACCGCTGCTCACGGGCACCGCGTTGTCGCTCTTCGTCTACTTCTTCGTCAACGGCATGGTCACAGTGTCCGCGGTCATCATCCTGGTCTCGCCTCACTTCAGCCCGGCCTCGGTGGCGGTCCTGGCCCAGGCGGCGAACGGCTTGCCCGGCGCGGCCTGCGCGCTCGCGACGATCCTCGTGAGCGTCGTGGTCGGCACCGTCGTCGCGGCGCGCGCCTTCCTGGGCCCTGATCGGCCGCCCTCTTGAAATGGCAAAATTTCCGCCCTCACCACCGGTGGCACGGGGTCCAGGACGGGCCCCCTGTATCGTGAGTAGCGTTGACAGCCACGGGCACGCGCCCTATCCTCATCAGCATCATGTCGCGTGAGCCCCACATCGACGTCCTCATGAAGAAGCTGTTGCGAGTCGTTGAAGTGTCGTTGGGCGCCACAGATGCCGCCCGCGACGCCGTGCAGGAGATCCTGCGGCGCGGCGCCGACACCGGCATCTTTTTTGCGGGGAGCCGGGGCCGAGGCAATCCCTCCTTCGAGCTGACGGGGCAAGATCGGGAGTTTCTGCGCGCGGTCTCGATTCGCCCCGACCGCTGAGGCTCGATGCGGCTGGTTCTGATTCTGGCGTGGGTCCTCGTCGTCCTCGTGATCCTCTGGCCACACCTCCGCCGCGCGTGGACCACGACTCGCTCGCGACGCCCCGTGTTGCCGGATCAGCTCGTGAAGGACCCGGTCTGCCAGGTGTACCTGCTGCGCTCACGCGCCATCCGCTCCGAGCAGCACGGCGTGGCAGTGTACTTCTGTAGCGTCGAGTGCGCCCGCCAGTTCGAGCGCTCGGGGGCATGAGCGCGCCCCATTGCGATCCGTTTCGGGAGGCCGACGCCCAGCCCGATCCCGAGCAACTGGCCGCCGCCCTGGAGCTCCGCGGGCGAAACGCCAGCCATACTCGGCTGACCCGTCGGTTTCTCGCCTTCACCGGCGTGAAGGCCGGGGACAGGGTGCTGGAGGTCGGTTGTGGAACCGGCGTCGTGCTCCGGGCCCTGGCCGCCCGGGTAGGCCCGCGCGGTCGGGTGGTCGGCGTCGATCCCAGCCGGACGATGCTCGCGGCCGCGGCGCGCATCCTGAAACCGCGCCTCCGGCGTCGCTCCATCGTGCTGCGCGCCGGCGACGGCGCGCGGCTGCCGTTCGGGACGGACCGCTTCGACGCCACGCTGGCCCTCACGGTGCTGCTCCACGTCGCCGATCCGCTGGCCGTGGTGAAGGAGATGACGCGCGTGACCCGACCGGACGGCGTGGTCGGGGTTCAGGACCAGGATTTCGGCACCGTGGCCATGACGCATCCCGATCGGGCGCTCACCGGGCGCATCATGGACGGCGTCGCCGGCCGGATGTACGAAGAGCCCTGGAGCGGCCGGCGCCTGCCCGCACTGCTGCTCGCAGCTGGCCTGGAACGGGTCCGCCTGCAGACCGCGGTCTTCCAGGACACCACGCTGGAGCCGTACACCAAGCGCTTCCTGGAACGCCGGGCCGAAAATGCCGTGCGCTTCGGCATCGTCGACGCGTCGACCGCCCAGCGCTGGCTCGATGACACCACCGCGGTCGTCGCCGCCGGCGCCTTCGTGCTGACCGTGAACTATTACGGCGCCGTCGGCGTGAAGCCCGGCCGTCCACGCGGGAGGAAGCGCCGATGAGGCTCGCCGTCGCCATCGTCGTCCTGGTCGCGGCGTCCGTCGTCGAGGCGGACCCGGCGCCGGCGACTCGACGTGCCGGGTTCGACGGAGCCCGAGCCTACCGGGACGTCGAGCGCCTCGTGGCCATCGGTCCTCGGCCCGCCGGGTCCCCGGGCTCGGCCCGAGCCCGGGAGTACATCGTGGGTGAGCTCAAGAAGGCCGGCGTCCAGGCGCGGGTCGAGCCGTTCGAGGCCGAGACGCCTCACGGTCGGCTGTCCATGGCCAACGTGGTGGGCGTCCTGCCCGGCCGGCGCCCCGAGGTGATCCTCATCGGCGGTCACTACGACACCAAATGGTTCTCGGACATCCGCTTCGTGGGCGCCAACGATGGGGGCTCGAGCACGGCGCTGCTCCTGGAGCTGGCCCGGCAGCTCCGAGGCCGGACGCGCGACTACACATACTGGATCGTGTTCTTCGACGGGGAAGAGGCGCGGGAGACGTGGACGGCCGGGGACAGCCTCTACGGCTCTCGCCGCATGGCCGCCGAGCTGCGCCGCGCCGGCCGGCTCCCCCGCGCGATGATCGTCGCCGATATGATCGGCGACCGTGATCTCGGGATCCGCCGCGAGGCGCTTTCCACGTCCTGGCTCACCGAGCTGGTGTGGGGCAGCGCCGCTCGCCTCAACCATCAAACGCACTTCCTGGCCGATCAGCTGGCCGTGGAGGACGATCACGCCCCCTTCCTGGAGGCCGGCGTGCCCGCCGTGTTGCTGATCGACTTCGACTTCCCGCCGTGGCACACGGCTGCCGACACGCTGGACAAGGTCTCGCCGCGCAGCCTGCAGATCGTGGGGGAGGTGCTGCTCGACGCCCTGCCGGCGGTGGAGGCCCGCCTGGCCAGGGGCGACGGCGTGCGCCGAGCGCGGTAGAATCGCGCCATGCCACGCATCAGCGAGATCGAAAATCCTGGCGACGATCCCATCCTGGCCGAGACCTTCGCCCGCGAGCAGGAGGCCTTCGGCTTCGTCCTCAACACCACGCGGGTCCAGGCTCATCGACCCGGCATCATGCGCGCAGCCAAGGCGCTGGGCGCCGCTGTCGAGAAGTCCGGTCTGCTGGCGCCCGAGCTGCTGGCGCTCGTGTACCTGCGCGTCGCCCTGATCAACGGCTGTCCCTTCTGAATCGACATCAACGCATCCCGGGGGATGCAGGCGGGTGCCTCGGAGGAGAAGATCCGTCAGATCGAGGGGGCCGGGGCCAGCCCGCTCTTCGCGGACCGCGAGCGGGTGGCGCTGGAGTTCGCCGAGGCCATGACGGTGACGGGCCGGAAGGTGAACGATGAGCTGTTCCAGCGGGTGCGCCGGCATTTCTCGGAGCCGGAGATCGTCGAGCTGACCGCAGCCGTCGCGCTGGAAAACTTCCGCAGCAAGTTCAACGTGGCCCTGGGGATCGAGGCCCAGGGCTTCTGTGCGCTCAGGAAAGAGATGCCTTCACAGGAGACGCGATGAGGAGGATGAGAGGGTTCGCTGTCGTCGGGCTGCTCCTCGTGCTGGGGCTGGGTCTCGGCACGGCGCTGGGACAGCCGAAGCGTGCCGGGACACCGACGGCCGACGTTCTGCGCGGCAAGTATCTGACGCAGGTCGGCGGCTGCAACGATTGCCACACGCCCGGCTACATCGCCAGCAACGGGACGGTGGACGAGAAGCTGTGGCTGACCGGCGACAAGCTGGGCTGGCGCGGGCCGTGGGGGACGACCTATCCCGCCAATCTCCGGCTGTCGGCGCGGACGTATACGGAGGACGCCTGGCTGGGTCGGGCCCGCAGCGAGCTGCGGCCGCCCATGCCGTGGTTCAACCTGCGCGTCATGACGGACCGCGATCTGAGAGCGATCTACCGCTATCTGAAATACCTGGGCCCCGCGGGCGAGCCCGCCCCCGCCTACGTTCCGCCGGACAGGGAGCCGGCTCCGCCGTTCGTCCAGTTCCCGGCGGCGCCCTAGTGGAGTGGACGCCGCCTCCTCGGTAAGCAGCCGGCCGCTGGTCGATGTCCGTCTGGAGGATCTCTCCACCCGGACGGGTCAGCTCCCGTACCTCACGAACGTCTCGGTGCACATCCGTTACGGGGAGTTCTTCACCTTTCTGGGACCAGCGCAATCGGGCAAGACCGCGGTCCTGAGGGCGATCGCCGGGTTTCTTCCCCTGAGCGGCGGTCGTGTGCGCGTGGACGACGAAGATGTCGGGCACCTGCCGCCGGGGCGGCGCGGCATGGGCTACGTCTTCCACCTGGGCGCGCTGTGGCCCCACCTGACCGTCTACGAGCATGTCGAGTTCGGACTCCGCCAGCGGGCCCTGCCGGCCGCCGACGTGGGCCGCCGCGCCCGCCTGGTGACCCGACGGCTCGGGCTGGCCGACGTCGTGGATCGCCGTCCTGACGAGCTGGCGCTGCACCAGAAGCGGCGTCTGGCGCTCGCCCGCGCGTTGGCCGTCGAGCCTCGCGTGCTGCTGCTGGACGAGCCCCTGGCCCATCTCGATCCGATGCCACGCAAGGCCCTGCGTCTGGAGCTGGCCCGGCTGCACCGCGACCTCGCTGTCACCACGGTCTGCGCCACCCGGGACGCCGCTGACGCCCTGGCCCTGTCCGACCGCATCGCGGTGATGGAGGGCGGGCGGGTGCTGCAGGTCGGCGACCCCGAGGAGCTCTACCGGCGGCCGGTGGCTCGCGCCGTGGCCGAGGCCCTGGGCCCGGCCAACTTCGTCCCCGTCCAGGTGGTCGAGGTGCGCGACCTCGGCGTCGTCGTGGAGACCGAGGGGGGCGCCCGTCTGCCCGTGGCCGGCGTGGGCGCCTTTCGGCAGGGCAGCCGCGGGGTCCTGGTGCTCCGGCCCGAGACGCTCGCGCTGGTGGAGTCGGCCGAGGCACGCGGTCCCGGAATCCCGGGCAAGGTGGCCTTTCGCGTCTTCGAAGGCTCGCGCTACCTGTACGAGATCGACATCCGGGGGAGCGTGGCTGTCAGGGTCGAGCTGCCCGCCATCGAGACGGCGATCTTTCGCCTGGGCGACCAGGTGCGCGTGGAGGTCTCGAGCGACACCGTCGTCCTGCTGCCGGCCGAGGCGGCGAGCGCCGCGCCGGCCTCCGCCGCCGGCTACAGCTCGTAGGTCTTGTCTTGCTCCACGACCGTGAGACGGCCGCCGTCGATCCGGGACAGCTCCTCGGTGATCTCCTGCTGGAATTGCGGCTTGATGTGAAAGATCCAGACGGGAACGCCGGGCGGCAGCTTGTCGATCTCCCGGCGGACCAGCTCGGGGGTGAGGTGGCGCGCCGTATCGGCCAGAGCGCGAAGCCGGTTGGGGAAGGCGCACTCCAGGATGACGGCCCGGAGCCCCCTGAGGCCGCGGGCCGCGGCCCACAGGGCCTGCGTCGGCCCGGTGTCGCCCGAGTAGATGAACCCGCGAGCGCCGTCGTGGATGATGAATCCGGTGGTGGGGACGGAATGGCTCACGCCCACCGGCGTCACCCATAATTCTCCCAGCCGCTGCTCGGCCCCTTCGACGAGGCTGCGGTACTTCAGCACGGGAGCGGTGGGCGAGGGGATCTGGGCGAAGTCGGGCCACACCACGCTGTTGAAGACCGACGTCCGCAGGGCCTGCACCACCGGTTCCACCCCGGCCACGGTCACGGGCCGGGCGGCCGGCGCACAGGCCAGTGTTTCGGTGAGGAAGGCCAACCCCGCGATGTGATCGAGGTGGGCGTGGGAGACGAGGACGTGCTCCACCTCGAGCTGCTCGGCCACGCTGAGGGCGCCGGTGACGGTGCCGGCGTCGACCAGGATCCGGTCGTCCACGAGGAACGCCGACGGGCGCTGGGCCAAGCCTTCGGCCCCGTAGGCGCCGAGCACGCGGATTTTCACCGTGAATAGGGTAGCATAGGTTCTAGGTGTCCTCCCGCATCCTCGCGGCTCGCGCCCTCGTGAGTGG
>DASTFB010000020.1 GCA_035709005.1 Candidatus Methylomirabilota bacterium
TTCTCGCCCATCCGCAACCGGACTCAGAAGCCCTCCGACCCCCACAACATCGGCCACTTCTTCCTCGCCATCGACCCGCGCGCCTTCCGGCCCGACGGCGAGTTCGAGAACGACCTCGATCAGGTCATCGACGTGCTCCACGACGCCCGGCCCGCCGACCCCAGGCAACCCGTGCTGGTCGCCGGGGACCCGGAGATGGCCACGCGCGCCGAGCGTCTTCGTGACGGCGTACCGATCCCGGACGACCTCATGGATCAGCTGCGCGAGGTGGCCAGGCGCGCGGGCGTGCCGTTCGTGCTGGCGGGGTAGCGGCGGCGGTCTGGAGCGCGTCCCTCCGTCGCGGCAGCCAATAGCCGCGCCTACCGTCAATGGTCAGGCCACGGCGCGGGTTCGCGGCACGAGCTTGTGTCTGAATTTTTGCTTACTTGACAAGTCCCCGGGGCGCGCCGAGCGTCCGCCGGCTCTGCTTCACTCAGGCTTGCCCAGCGCTCCGCAAAGGGCTGTAGGGCCATAGAACGCGATGTCCTCGCGAAAAAGGTCGATCCCGAAGAGATCGTGTGTCGTGCCCCCTCGCAGAGCCCTCCGAAATCGGGGTGTACAGTCGCCCCAACAAGGGGGCGACATGGGGATTCTCTCGCCAATTCGTGTTCCGACCGACGATCGAACCGCAGAGCTCGACCGGCTCGGCGACGAGATCGCCGAGCTGGCCGCTCACCTGGACGCCGCGACGGCTCGCCTGCTTGATCTCATCCGCGAGTTCGATACGCGCTGTATCAGAACGAGCGCGCCAAGGAGCAGGAACGCTCCGATGAAACCAACACCTCGGGTGTACCCCGCACCAGCTCGGGCGACGTTGCCGCGGGAACGTGTGCTGCACCTCTGGGAACGTTTTCGGTCGTGACCGACACCTCCTCGCTGGCCCAGCAGCAGGCCGACGCTCTGGCGCTGCTAGCGGAGACGGCTTTGCACCGCGGGCTCGATCCCGGGGCCCCAGGCGAACGCTACCAGGTGGTCGTCCACGTCGATGCCGAGCTCCTGGCCGACCAGGACGCGCCTGGCCACTCCGTCCTCGAGGACGGCACACGCGTTCCAGCTGGAACGTCCCAGCGCCTGGCCTGCGACGCCGGCCGGGTGGTCATGCGCCATGACAGGCACGGGCGCCTGCAGGAAATCGGCGCCCGAACGCGGACGATCCCACCCGCCCTGCGCAGAGCGCTGCAGCACCGCGACCGCGGCTGTCGCTTCCCGGGCTGCGGCGTCCGCTTCGGCCAGGGACATCACATCCGGCACTGGGCTCAAGGTGGCCCCACCACGCTCTCGAATCGCACGTTGCTCTGTCGGCGGCACCACCGGGCGGTCCACGAAGAGGGCTTTCAGGTCGATCGAGAGTCCGATGGCGCGCTGCGATTCTGCCGGCCAGACGGGCGGCTCATCCCCGAGGTTCCATCGCCGGCCGCAGCGCCTGCCGATCCGGCGCACGCGCTTCGATCAGGCCACGTAGCGCAGGGCCTCAACATCCACCCGCGTACTTCGTGCCCAGGCTGGCTGGGGGAGCCCCTCGACGTCGGCTGGGCGATCGACGTCTTGCATCCTCGCGCTCTCAAGAATTTGCCGCCTTTCAGATCCGAACCTTGAACACTCGCGCGAGCTGAAGCCGTCCCGCCGGCGTCACCAGGAGCGCACGAGTCCCGCGAAGCCGGCGCACCCAGCCGCGGCGCAGCGCCAGCTCCGCGAGGGCGGTGCCCAGCGGACCGGCCACATGGTGGCGGCGCTCCGTCCAATCTACACACTTGCGCGCGGGTGTCTGACCTGAGCGGCTCTTCAGCTCGATCCCGAGGGGCCGCAGGGCCTGCGTGCCCTCGGGGGTTAGCCGATAATCGCCGTCGCCGTCCGCGAGCCACCCTTGGGCGACCAGCGCATCGGCGAGGGCCACACCCAGCTTGCCGGCCAGGTGGCTGTAGCACGTGCGCGCCTCCCTCACCCGAGTGGCGACAGGATCTGTCCCGTTGGCGTCGGCGTGGCGCTGCAGCGGCGGGGCGACGACGGCCAGCGCTTCGACCGCATGCCCGACCTCCGGCCCGGCCAGCCGATAGTAGCGCCACCGGCCCTGCTGCTCGACGCGCAGGATGCGGCCGGCGACGAGCTTCGCGAGGTGGTTGCTGGCGGTCTGAGCCGAGACGCCGGCGCGGGCGGCGAGCTCTCCGGCCGGCCGGGCCTCGCCGCCGGCCAGCGCCATGCACATGGCCGCGCGGGAGGCGTCGCTGAGCAGATCGGCCACGAACGCGATGTCGGGTTCCATCATGGTGGCTCCTCCCATCTGATCGGCGCCAGCTTAGCGCCGAGTCGGCCCGGATGTTTCACCGCGCGTCGAACCCAAAATACGTGCCCGGGAACCCCAAATGCTCGTCCGGTGGTGTAGAGTGGCGGGCCACGGAGGCGCCGGCATGAACGACAACGCCTACAGGATGCGCGCCGAGCGGGGCGAGGAGCAGATCGGGACCTGGGTGACCATGATCCGGACCCCCGCCGTCCTCACGCTGCTCAAGTCGGCCGGCCTCGACTTCGCCCGGGTCGACATGGAGCACTCCCCGTTCTCGATGGAGACCGTCGCCGACATGGCGACGCTGGCCCGCGCGCTGGATTTCCCCCTCGTGGTGCGTCCGCCCGAAGGCAATCGGGAGTGGATCACCCGGCTCCTGGACGCCGGGGTGTGGAATCTCCATGTGCCCCAGGTCGACACGCCGGAGCAGGCCGTGGTGGTGGCGGCGTGCTGCCGCTATGCGCCTCTGGGCGAGCGGGGCATGTACGGCTTCGGCCCGCACACCGAGTACCGGCCGCTGACGCCGAACGAGCACATGGCCGCCGCCAACGCGCGAGTCCACGTGACGATCATGCTGGAGAGCAAGCGCGCCTTCGAGCGGCTGGACGAGATCGCGTCGGTCCCCGGCATCGACGCCCTCACCCTGGGGCCGACCGATCTGGCCCAGGACCTGGGCGTGCTGGGCACTCCTGCTCAGCGCCAGGTGCTCGACGAGCATCGCCGGAGACTCGTAGAGGCCGCGCGCAAGCACGGCAAGGCCGTGGCGATGCTGACCGACAGCGTGGACGGCGTGCGCCAGATGATCGCGCTCGGGGCGACGATCATCAACTATTCGTCGGACGCCGCGGTGCTGCGGTCCAGCTACAGCGCGGTCGTCGCCGAGCTACGCCGTGAGCCTTCGGTCAAAGGTCGAGCGGCTTCTTGACGGTCGCTGATACCGTGGACTACTCTCGCTACGCTCGACCTGGTGGCTTCCTGCCGGGCGACCAGAGGACGGCATGATCACCGATGTCGCGTCCTACCTTCGGTTCTTCGATAGCGTCACTCGACGAACCGCTCGTGACGTGGCGGCCCTGCCCCCGGAGGCAGCGGCGTGGCGTCCGCCGGCGGTCAGCGGAGAGGCGGGGTGGTCCATCGGCCAGATCGTCGGACACATCGGCATCGCCCGCCTGTACTTCGGCAGCGCCTATCGCCAGGAGGGCTGGATCGCCCCCGCCGCCGAACTGGAGCCTGACGATCAGCGGACCTGGCTTTCCTGGCTCGAGACCTCGGCGACCCGCTTCGTCGGGCTGCTGAAAGACACTCCCGACGCCTGGCTGAGCCGGCGCGTCGAGATGATCGACACCCCGGGCTCGACCCTGTCCGGCTGGCGCATCCTCATGATGCTGGTCGAGCACGAGGTCCACCATCGCTCGCAGATCGACGCCTACGCCGGGCTCCAGGGTTGGCCAGTGCCCGATATCTTCAACCGTTCCGCCGAAGACATCGCCGCGCTCCGGGCCGAGCAGCTCTCCCGGCACCGAGGCTGAGTGATGGCGCGGACCACCAAGGCCGAGCTCGGCCTGGAGCTCGAGGCGTTGCGCAACGCGCTCGACCAGGAGCGAGCACAGCGGGCGAGGCTCGAGAAGGGTCTGACCGAGGCGCAGGAGCAGCAGGCGGCGACCGGCGAGATCCTGCGCATCATCAGTAGCGCCCCCAGGGACATTCAGCCGGTGCTGGACGCGATCGCGGACAGTGCGGCACGGCTCTGTGAGGCCAGTGACGCGGAGATCTATCGCGTCGATGGCCAGGTCTACCGGCGGGTGGCACATCGTGGGCCGGTACCCATCGCGGGGCCCGTGGGCGAGACCTATCCGCTGACTCGCGGTAGACCGTCCTCACGCGCGGTCGTCGACCGACGGACGATCCACGTCCACGATCAGGCGGCAGAAATCGACACCGAGTTTCCCGATCTCAAGGCCTGGCCCGCGGTGGCGGGCGTCCGGACCATCCTGGCCACTCCCCTGCTGCGTGACGGCGCGCCGCTGGGGGTGATCGTGATTCGGCGCACGGAGGTCAGGCCTTTCTCGGATAAACACATCGCGCTCCTCCAGACCTTCGCCGACCAGGCCGCGATCGCCATCGAGAACACGCGGCTGTTCACGGAGCTGCAGGCGCGCAACCGCGATCTCACCGATGCCCTCGATCGTCAGACCGCCACCGCAGACATTCTGCGGACAATCAGCCAGGCTCAGGCGGATGTCCAGCCGGTCTTCGAAGCCATCGCCGACAGCGCGATGCGGCTGTTCGGCGCCTGGTCGGCGGTCGTGTTCCGTCACGAGGGCGGACTCGTCCGTGCGGCCGCCGCGCGCGGCGGGCTGCCCGGTAGTAGCGAGGTCTTCCTGAAGCAGCTCGGCAGACCGCACCGCCCGACTGATGCGTATCCGGCGGGTCGGGCCGTCATGACCCGGACCGTGCAGCACGTGGCGGACGCCGAGAACGATCCCGCCTGGGGCCCGCGGCTGCGCGATGATGCCCGGCTCCGTGGCTTCCGTTCCATCGTCGCGGTTCCGATGCTCCGAGGAGAAGAATCCGTCGGCGTCATCGCGGTGACCAGGCGCGAGGTCGGGGGCTTCTCCCCCGCCGAGATCGCGCTGCTCCAGACCTTCGCCGATCAGGCGGTGATCGCCGTCGAGAACGCGCGGCTGCTCAGCGAGCTGCAAGCGAAGAACGCCGACCTCACCGCGGCCCTGGAGCAGCAGACGGCCACCAGCGAGATCCTGCGGGTCATCTCGCGGTCGCCGACGGACGTCCAGCCCGTGTTCGAGGCGATCGTCGCGAATGCCGCTCGCCTGTGCGACGCCGATCTCAGCTCGGCGGCCCGCTACGACGGTGGGTTGCTCCATCTGATGGCGACCAGCCACATGTCCGCGGAAGAGATCCAGGCGTATCACAGCCTGTTTCCGCGACCGCCCCTGCGCAACTTCATCATGGGACGGGCCGTGCTCGAAGGCCAGGCGGTGCATGTCGAGGACATCGAGGCCGATCCCGAGTACGACGCCCGGACCCGTCAGGTGCTCCAGCGGGCGGGGGCCTATCGGACGTTTTTGGCCGTCCCCATTCTGCGTGATGGCCAGCCGATCGGTGTGATCGGATGCACGCGGCGAGCAGTGAAGCCCTTCACCGCCACGCAGATCCAGCTCGTGAAGACGTTCGCCGACCAGGCGGTGATCGCCGTCGAGAACGCGCGCCTGTTCAAAGAGCTGGAGGCCCGCAACAGCGAGCTGCGGGTGGCCCTGGAGCAGCAGACGGCCACTAGCGAGTTGCTCAAGGTTATCGGACGCTCGACCTTCGACCTCGAGCCCGTATTCGAGACGCTGGCCGAGAACGCCGTGCGTTTGTGTGCGGCCGAACGCGGGTTCGTCTACCGCTTCGACGGTCAGGTGCTGCGACTGGTCGTTGCCCACAATGCCTCCACCGAGTTTATCGCGTTCATCGAGCGGAATCCGTTCGGCCCCGGTCCCGAAAGCTGCGCCGGGCGTGCCGCCCTCGAGCGGCGCACGATACACATCCATGACGTCCGTACCGACCCCGAATACACCTATGGGTCCACCTCGGTAGATCCCTACCGGACGATCCTCGGGGTCCCCATGCTCAGGATGGATGAACTGCTCGGCGTCATCATCGTGTACCGGCATGAAGTCCGGCCGTTCACCGATGATCAGATCGCCCTGGTGGAGACCTTCGCCGACCAGGCCGCCATCGCCATCGAGAACGCGCGGCTCCTCAGCGAGCTGCAGGCCAGGAACGCCGACCTCACCGACGCCCTGGAGCAGCAGACGGCGACCGCGGAGATTCTGCGAGTCACCTCGAGCTCGCCGACGGATGTCCAGCCGGTCTTCGATACGATCGCGCAGAACGCCCGCCGCCTGTGCGAGGCGGGTAGCTCGCAGGTCGTCATCTATGACGGCGAGTTGATGCACCTGCAGGCGCTCGACAACACCGACCCTGAACGGACGGAGGCGCTGAGGAGCGTGTTCCCCATGAGGCCTCACAGGGGGTCGGCCGCCGGCCGGGCGATCCTGAGCGGGCGGCCCGTCCACGTCCCGGATCTCCGCGAGGACCGGGAGTACGACATCCGGGCGGTCGTGAGCGCGGGGCTCGCCAGCGTTCTGTCAGTACCCATGCTCCGCGATGGTGTACCGATCGGCAGCATCAACGTCCATATCTGGGGGACGCCCCGGCCGTTCTCCGACAGGCAAGTCGCCCTCCTGCAGACCTTCGCCGACCAGGCGGTCATCGCCATCCAGAACGTGCGCTTGTTCAGGGAGCTTGAGGCTCGGAACAGCGAGCTGCGAGTGGCTCTCGAGCAACAGACGGCGACCAGCGAGCTGCTCAAGGTGATCGGGCGCTCCACCTTCGACCTCCAACCGGTCTTCGACACGCTGGCCGAGAACGCCGTCACTCTGTGCGAGGCCGAGCGCGCGTTCATCTGGCAGTTCGATGGCCAGCTTCTGCAACTGGCCGTCGCCTACAACGCCTCGCCCGAGCTCCGAGCCTTCGTCGAGCAGCATCCCATGGCCCCCGGCCGCGGGAGCACGGCAGCGCGCGCCGCCCTCGAGCGGCGCACGATACACGTCCACGATCTCCTGGCCGACCCGGAGTACACCTACGGGGCGACCCAGGTGGATCCCATCCGGACCGTGCTGGGCCTCCCGATGCTCCGGGCGAACGAGCTGCTGGGCGTGATCATCATCTACCGGCACGAGGTTCGGCCGTTCACCGACAGCCAGATCGCCCTGATGGAGACGTTCGCCGACCAGGCCGCCATCGCCATCGAGAACGCGCGGCTGCTCAGTGAGCTGCAGACCAAGAACGCCAACCTCACCGAGGCCCTGGAGCAGCAGACGGCCACCGCCGAGATCCTGAGGGTCATCAGCACCTCGCCGACGGATATCCAGCCCGTCCTGGACACGGTGGTCAGGAGCGCCGCCCGCTTCTGCGGCTCCAAGGATGCCGAGATCTTCTACCGGGAGGGGGACAGCCTGAGGATCGCCGCGCACTACGGACCGATTCCGAGCCCGGCAGGCCGCCTGGTCCCGATCAACCGAGGGACCGTCGGGGGAACCGCCGTGCTCGAACGGCGGGTCGTTCACGTGCCCGATCTTCAGACCGATTCGGAGAGATTCCCCGTGGGTAGCGCCTTCGCTCGTGAGTTCGGCTATCGGACCACGCTGGTCGTGCCGCTGCTGCGGGAAGGGACGGCGGTGGGCACCATCAATCTCCGACGCGACGAGGTGAACCCGTTCACGGACAAGCAGATCGCGCTGCTGCAGACCTTCGCCGATCAGGCCGTCATCGCGATCGGGAACGTCCGCCTGTTCAAGGAGCTGGAGGAGCGCAACAGCGAGCTGCGGGTTTCGCTCGAGCAGCAGACGGCGACCAGCGAGCTGCTCAAGCTGATCGGGCGGTCCACCTTCGATCTGCAACCGGTCTTCGAGACGCTGGGCGAGAACGCGGTCCGGCTGTGCGAGGCCGAACGCGCCTTGATCTTCCGCTTCGACGGCCAGGTACTGCGAGTCGTGGCCGCCCACAACGTCTCCCCCGAGCTCAGAGCCTTCGTCGAGCAACACCCTATTTCGCCGGGGCGTCACAGCGGCGCCGCCCGGGCCGCTCTCGAGCGGCGCACCATCCACATCCGCGATGCACGGGACGACCCCGAATACACCTTTGGGGTGGCGCAGATCGAACCCACGCGGACGGTGCTGGCGATCCCGATGCTCCGGGCCGATGAGCTGTTGGGTGTCATCCTCATCTACCGGCACGAGGCCCGGCCGTTCACCGACAATCAGATCGCCCTCATGGAGACGTTCGCCGACCAGGCGGCCATCGCCATCGAGAACCAGCGGTTGCTGAGCGAGCTGCAGACCAAGAACGCCGATCTCTCCGAGGCGCTCGAGCAGCAAACCGCGACCAGCGAGATTCTCCGCGTCATCAGTCGCTCGCCGACGGACGTGCAACCGGTCTTCGACGCGATCGTGCAGAGCGCGACGAGGCTGTGCGACGCCGCCTTCGGGGCCGCGTTCCGGTTCGACGGTCAGCAGCTTACATTCGCGGCTCATCACAACGCGACTCCGGCCGAGCTGGAGATCTTGCGTCGCGTCTATCCGCAGCCGGCGACGCGCGGCAGGGCGACCGGACGTGCCATCGTCGATCGCCGGATCGTCCATATTCAGGACATCCGAGAGGACTCTGAGTACAGCAGCCCGGTGCGCCAGGAGACGGGGTGGCGCACGGTGCTGGCGGTTCCCATGCTGCGCGATGGCGAACCGATCGGCGCCCTGGGACTGTGGCGGCGCGAGGTCAGACCTTTCACCGACAAGCAGATCGATCTGGTATCGACGTTTGCCGACCAGGCGGTGATCGCCGTCGAGAACGTCCGCCTGTTCACGGAACTGGAGGCGCGCAACAGCGAGCTGCGGGTGGCGCTCGAGCAGCAAACGGCCACCAGCGAGCTGCTCAAGGTGATCGGGCGGTCCACCTTCGATCTCCAGCCGGTGTTCGAGACGCTGGCCGAGAACGCCGTCCGGCTGTGCGAGGCTAAGCGGGCGTTCGTGTTCCGCTTCGACGGTCAGGTGCTGCGGGTCGTCGCCACGTACAATGTCTCGGCCGATCGCAGAGCCTTCGCCGAGAGCCATCCCATTGCTCCGGGGCGCGATAGCGCCGGAGGCCGGGCCTGCCTGGAGCGGCGCGCAGTCCACATTCACGACGTCCAGAGCGATCCGGACTATGCCTACCGGATCGGGCAGGCCGACCCGACCGCGACCCGGACCGTGCTCGCCGTCCCGATGCTCAGGGCGGATGAGCTGCTGGGCGTGATCACCATCTACCGGTTCGAGGTCCGGCCGTTCAGCGACAACCAGATCGCGCTCCTGGAGACTTTTGCCGACCAGGCGGCCATTGCCATCGAGAACGCGCGGCTGCTCACCGAGCTGCAGGCCCGTACGACCCAGCTCACCCGCTCGGTCCAGGAGCTCCAGGCTCTGGGGGAGGTCAGCCAGGCCCTCAGCTCCACCCTCGACCTCGACGCCGTGCTCGACACGATCGTGTCTCGGGCCAACCAGCTCCTTGCCGGCACGGATGCGTGCTCCGTCTACGAGTACGACGAGCGGACCGAGGAGTTCCAGCTCCGGGCCACCAACAACCTCGACGAGCAGGTCGTCACCGTCGCCCGGCGCACGACGGTGCGACGAGGCGAAGGTGTCCTGGGACGCATGGCCGGGACGCGTGAGCCCGTCCAGATTCCTGACATCGCCCAGACGGGCGCGTATCATGGCCCCCTGCGCGATGTCCTCTTGCGGACGGGCACCCGGGCCCTGCTGGCCATCCCGCTGCTCCGCGAGGACCACCTGGTGGGCGGGCTGACCGTCAACAAGAAGACGCCGGGCGAGTTTTCACCCGAGGTGATCGACCTCCTCAAGACCTTCGCCGCTCAGTCGGCGGTGGCCATCCAGAACGCGCGGCTGTTCCGGGAGATCGAGGACAAGAGCCGGCAGCTCGAGGTGGCCGACCGCCACAAGTCCGAGTTCCTGGCCAACATGTCCCACGAGCTGCGGACGCCGCTCAACGCCATCATCGGCTACAGCGAGATGCTGCAGGAGGATGCCGCCGACCTGGGGGCCGAGCAGTTCACCGATGACCTCGGGAAGATCAACGCGGCCGGCAAGCACTTGCTGGAGCTCATCAACGCCGTGCTCGACCTGTCCAAGATCGAAGCGGGCAAGATGGAGCTCTACCTCGAGACGTTCGATGTGGCCGCGCTGGTCCGGGACATCGCCGCGGTGATCCAGCCTCTGGCTGCCAAGAACGCCAACCGCCTCGAGGTCGCCTGCCCCGATGGAATCGGGACGATGCGGGCGGACCTGACGAAGGTACGCCAGGCGCTCTTCAACCTCCTGAGCAACGCCTGCAAGTTCACCGAGCGGGGGGCCGTCGCGCTGGCCGTCGAGCGCGAACGGCTCGACGGCCAGGACTGGATGGTGTTCAGCGTGGCGGACACGGGAATCGGCATGACACCGGAGCAGCTCACCCGGCTGTTCGAGGCCTTCTCGCAGGCCGACGCGGCCACGACCCGGCGGTTCGGCGGGACCGGCCTCGGCCTGGCCCTCAGCCGGCGGCTCTGTCGGATGATGGGCGGCGACGTCACCGTCAAGAGCGAGGCGGGCCGGGGCAGCACCTTCACCATCCGGCTACCGGCCCACGTGGCCGAGGCGGTCGAGGAGCCCACGGCCCCGGCCACAGCCCGCGCGCTTGTCGGCATCGGCACCGTCCTGGTGATCGACGACGAGGCGGCGGTGCGCGACCTGATGCAGCGCTTCCTCAGCAAGCAAGGCTTCCGCGTCGTCACCGCGTCCGGCGGCGAGGAGGGCCTGCGCCGGGCCCGGGAGTTGCGGCCCGACGCGATCACGCTGGACGTCATGATGCCGGGCATGGACGGCTGGGCGGTGCTCTCCGCGCTCAAGGCCGACGCCGAGGTGGCCGACATTCCCGTCATCATGCTGACCATCGTCGATGACCGGAATCTGGGCTATGCGCTTGGCGCCGCCGATTATCTGACCAAACCCATCGACCGCGAGCGCCTGGTGGCCGTGCTCAAGAAGTACCGGCGCGACCTCCCAGTGCTCGTGGTGGACGACGACGCTGTGCTCCGCCAGCTCCTCCGGCGGATGCTCGAGCCCGAGGGGTTCACGGTGGTGGAGGCGGAAAACGGCCGCGTGGCTCTCGAGCGCCTGCGCGAGGTTTCGCCGAGCGTCGTCCTGCTGGACTTGATGATGCCGGAGATGGACGGGTTCGAGTTCGCCGCCGAGTTTCGCCGTCACGAGGCCTGGCGCGCCGTTCCGATCGTCGTCATCACCGCCCGCGATCTGTCCCGGGAGGACCACGAGCGGCTCAACGGCTACGTCCAGAAGATCCTCCAGAAGGGCGCGCACGGCCGCGATCAGCTCCTGGCCGAGGTGCGCGAGCTGGTGGCGAGCAGCGTGGCCCGCCGGAGACCGACGGCCTGATGGTCAAGATCCTTCTGGTCGAGGACAACGAGATGAACCGGGACATGCTCTCCCGCCGCCTCACCCGGCGCGGGTACGAGGTGGCCATCGCGGTCGACGGCGAGCAGGGCCTGGCCATGGCACGCGCGGAGCCTCCGGCGCTGATCCTGATGGACATGAGCCTGCCCGGACTGGACGGGTGGGAGGCCACGCGCCAGCTCAAGGCCGCGCCCGAGACCCGATCCATCCCGGTGATCGCCCTCACCGCGCACGCCATGGCCGGCGACCGGGAGAAGGCCATCGCGGCCGGCTGCGACGATTTCGACACCAAGCCCATCGATCTCGCCCGGCTGCTCGAGAAGATCGAGGTCGTCCTCGGCCGGGCCGCCGGCGCGTGAGCATCGACCCTGCGGCGCAGCTGCGCCACGAGCTGCGCACGCCGCTCAACCACATCATCGGCTACACCGAGATGCTCCTGGAGGAGCTCGAGGACAGCCACAAGCCCGAGCTGGCCGCCGGCCTCGGCGCGGTCCGCGACGACGCCCGCCAGCTGCTGACCAGGCTCAACGAGGTACTGGCGCGAGGCCAGACCGGAGCGCCGGACCTCGCGGCCGCGCGCGGCACTCTGGGCCCGC
>DASTFB010000021.1 GCA_035709005.1 Candidatus Methylomirabilota bacterium
GCGCTCGGCCGGCGCCCGCCGACCCGAGTCTCGACGGCCTCCGGCTGTGGCAGTACCGCCTTGGGCGCGGGCGAGCGATTCTGTCGCCCGCCGGCGCCACGCGCACCTTCGAGCAGACGCTCAGCGGCGGCATGATGGGCAGCGAAGTCTGGACCATCAACGGCAAGGTCTGGCCCCGCACCGACCCGCTACCGCTGAAGCGCGGTGAGCGTGCCGTCGTGCGCTTCCGGAACATGAGCATGGAGGCGCACCCCATGCACCTGCACGGGCAGTCGTTCCGGGTGCTGGCGATCAACGGAGCTCCGGCCGATGCTCCGCTCGTCAAGGACAGCGTCGACGTGGACGGGCACATGGGCTCCGCCGTCGTGGAGTTCACGGCCCTCAACCCCGGCGACTGGCTATTGCACTGTCACAAGCCGATGCACATGGACGGCGGGATGATCAGTCTCGTCAAGGTCGGGTGAGCCGGCGTGTCGTTCTACGGCCGCGTCGTCCTGCCACGCCTCATCGACCTCTGTCATGCGCAACACAGCGGACGCGGCCGAGCGGGCGAAGCTGGTGCCGCTGGCCTCCGGCACCGTGCTGGAAGTCGGCATCGGCTCGGCGCTCAACGTGCCGCACTATCAACGCGAGGTGCGGGCCCTTCTCGGCGTGGACCCATCGCTCGAGCTCTGGCACCTCGGTCGCCGCCGTCCCGGTACGCCGCCGTTCCCCATCGCGTATCTGGCGGGCTCGGCGGAACGGTTACCCGTCGCTGACGAGTCCATCGACACGGTCGTGTCGACGTGGACGCTCTGCAGCATCCCGGATATCCGCCCAGCGCTCCGCGAGATGCGGCGCGTGGTCAAGCCCGGCGGCCGCTTCATCTTCATCGAGCACGGGCGTGCGCCCGATGCCCGCGTGCGCGCGTGGCAGGACCGGCTCACACCGCCCTGGGCCCGAGTGGCCGGCGGCTGCCAATTGAATCGACCGATCGACAGGCTCATCGAGGAGGCCGGCTTCAGCCCACTGACGCTCGACCGCGGGTACGCGAGCGGTCCGAAGCCAATGGCGTATCTGTACAAGGGCGTGGCCGTGGCCCCGCAGTCATGAACGTCGCGAAACCCTGGCTCGGTGTCGTGATCGTCCTGGTCCTCGCGGGCTGCGCCCAGAAGTCGTCTCCCGAGGAGACGGCGATCGCGTACGGCCGTGCCCTGTATGCCAGCGATGCCGATGCCCTGTGGCGACTGATCTCGGAGACGGACCGCCGCCACAAGGACGAGGCGACCTTTCGCCGCCAGCAGCATCAGCTGAAGGGCTTCACGCGGGAGGCCGTCGAGCAACTCGCCCGCCACATCGATGCCGCGCCACTCAGCGTCTCCGTCGCGGGAGATCGCGCCACCGTCATCCTCAAGTTCCGGCTGCCCGACGCAAACGCGCCGGCGATTCGTCGCCTGATGCACGACTGGGACGAGGATCGACTCGACAAGCTGTCTGCCGGCGAGCGGACGCAGATCCGCGAGCGGCTCGACGGCCTTGCCCGCGAGCATCGCCTGCCGATCGTCGAGGGCGACGAGACGATCGAGCTCATCCGCGAGGCCGGGACCTGGCACGTCTTCCTGAACTGGGCGGGCGGCGTGCGAGTCACCTTCGATGCGGCCGTGGACCCGGGGCTGCCCCTGGACGTGAAGATCGCGCCGGTGTCGATCGTGCTCGCGAGAGGCGAACGCGTTCGGGTCAGTGTCCGGGCAAGAAATACCGGTGCCCGCGAGCTGACGACGCGAGTGAGCCACAGGACCGAGCCGGCGACCGAGGCGAACCACCTGGCCTTGCTGCAGTGCCCACTCCTGGTCCCGGTCCGAGTGGCGTCCGGGGAGGTCGAGGAGTACGAGTCCGAGTACTTGCTGCTCCCCGACGTTCCGGAAAGTGTGAAGGCTCTCACCGTGACGTACCGCTTTCCGACTTCGCGCGGTGGAAGGCCGTGATCGCAGGGAGGATGCCGCCGTGGACATGATGTGGGGGATGCCCTGGACGATGCTGTTCGGCGCCGTCTTCTGGCTCGCAATTCTCGTCGCGGTCGGTCTGGGCATCTGGTGGCTGGCGAGCCGTGTCCGCCCGATTGGCCGTGACGCTGCCCTCGAGGCGCTTCGAGAGCGTTACGCGCGCGGCGAGATCAGTCGAGAGGAGTTCGAGGCTCGCCGGCGCGACTTGGCCGCCTGATACTATAATAATAACGTGCACAGTGGTCGGATCAGGCTCTCGAGAGCGCACGCTGGCGGATCCTGCTTGCCGCGGTCGTCCTTCAGCCCTTTGTTACCTGCGGAGCAGTCCGAGGAGGACGCCGTCGGACGTGGTAACGAGGGCGAGAGGTGTCGTCGGCGCCTTCAGGTAGTCCGGGAGCTGCCCTACGGGCACGTTCGGCCGAAATGTGATGGGATTCGACCGCATGACGAATTCCACTCGAGTATCCGAAGGCGTATCCGCGCTCACGCCCTCCACCAAGCCAAGTACGATACGCTGGCTATCTACGACGACGCATAAGTCCGAGCCCGTTCTACGCAGTCGATCGCGCACCTCGCCTACCCGCTCGTCCACCGTGCACGTCGCAACATCCCGCTCGGCGACGTCGGCGACGCGGGCCGTACCGGCCTCCATGCCCTCGCGGGGGAGTCCCGCCGCGAACCAATCGGCCTTCCCGGGCTGATAGCGGTAGACCTGCCGGAACCCGAGCGTCTCGAGCCGCGACGCGGCCCGCGCGCTCATGTCTCACTGGTAGTCATGGCAGTAGACGACGACCGGCCGTGCCGGGTCGAGCCGGCGTCTTGCTTCGTCACCAAGCGACTTCAGTGGAATGCTGACGGCGCCCGGAATATGCTCGGCCGCGTACTCCTTCTCAGGAAGCACGTCAACGAGCTGCGCTCCTGATCCGACCAGTTCCCGCACCCCCTGCCGATCGATGTGCTTCGCCATCGCGACACCACCCTCCCCTGCCTGCCGGATGCCCGCCCTGCCTCGCCTCGGGTTGCGCTCAGAGCTCATTGACGAGACTCGGGCGGCGCCGCCCCCTCCCCCCGCTTGAGCGAGGCGCGGAACCCGAGGCGGTTCACGGCCTCCACCATCTTCTCGATGGTCACCTGCGTCGGATCGAAGGCGATGACCGCCTCTTTCGCCCGAAAGCTCACGTCCGCCCGAGTCACGCCGTTCAGCCCCTCCAGGGCCTTCTTGACCGCGATGGGTCAGGTACCTCACGTCATTCCTTCAACCGCCAGCACGACCGTCGACATCGCCGCTGAAGCAACCGCAGCGATCAGCGCGAGGATGAACAGGAGCCCGAAAAGAAGTGCCTGCCGCCTCATCGCAGTATCTCCATGTCGTGGCCGGCGTGGGACCCGGTTGTCGTCATCTGAGCCAGGAGCTCCGAGGTCAGCTCCGGGAAGCGATCCAGGACGATGGCCGACGTCACGACCACGGCGGCGGCGATGAGGAGCGCGAGCGTGATGCGGCCGCCGGCCATCCGGCAGGCGAGGGCCGCACAGCGGCGCCGCTCCCGGAAGTACAACGCGAAGCCGATCGCGACCCCGAGCACGCCGGCGGGAATCAGCAGCCAACGGTACTGCATGGTGACCGCCATGAACGCACCGCTGCCGACCCCCAGGAGGATCACGGCGAGCGGCAGAAGGCAACAGAGTGACGACAGCACGGCGCCCACCCACGCCGTGATGCTGACCCCGAGCGCCCCGAGCCTCACGGCGCCCTCCGGCACGCCACGCGATATCGATAGACGGCGATCCCGACGAAGACCACGAACGCCGCCAGCAGGACGACGTCGAGGCGGCCGAACCACGCGCCCAGACCGATGGCGCCCAGGCCGATCACGGCCAGAGGGGTGAGACACGCGAGGCACGCGAGCACCGCACCGATGAGGCCGACGGTGAACCAGCGGTCACGCCACATGCGATCCTCCTGCATCCTTCTCCGCGGCGAACGCGCCGTACGCGAAGCTCAGCCGGTACGTTCGCCCGCAGCACGAGACCGTGTCGCCGGCCGTGGCGTCCTCCGGCAGCGTGATGACCTCGTCGCAGTCCGGGCAGCTCACCCGATGCGCCAGGCTTGCCGCCCACCGATCTCCCTCCCCGCGGACGCGCAGGGCATGACCGGCGCAGTTCGGGCACTGCACGAGGTCACCTGTTCGGCCATCGTTCGCGAGCTCAACGAGCGCCCCGCAGTCCGGGCATCGGACGGCCGGCCCGGTCAAAGTCCGAGCAGCCGCTGCAAGCGGCCACGGTCGAAGCCGATGATCACCTCGTCGCCGACCGTGATGACGGGAACCGCCATGCGGCCAGTCTTCGCGATCAACGCCTCCCGGGTTTCCGCGTCTTCAGCGACGTTCTTCGCCGTGAAGTCGATGCCGTGGGACGAAAGAAACTCTTTCGCCGCGTGACACGACTGTCAGGTCGAGGACCAGTACACCGTGATCGCGCGATTCGTCATCCTCGCTCTCCTGTGAGGGTACGTCCGCCCTCGGCTCGTCCTGTTGGAGCGGCGCGGTGGAGGCCGTCGTGTCGGTCCTTTGGACGGATCTGGACGACGTCGACTGGGTGGGCCACGTTCTTGAGCCGGCGCCGGCCAAGCGACCGGCAGCGAGACCATGGGGGCAGGAGCGCGGCTGTCTTTCGCGTCGTCAGGATCTGCCCGTGCCGCGCCAGCGCGCACAAGCGGGCGGCCACGTTGGTCACGGGCCCAGTCGCGGCGTAGACCCACCGTTCGCCTGAGCTTCCCCGAAGCCGGGTGAGGCCGGTGAGTGCCCGACCAGCCTCGAGCCCCAAGTTTACGACGATCGGGTCGTGCCAGCGGCGGCGGCGTGCGTTGAGATCCTGCGTTCGGGCCTTGATGGCCAGTGCCGCGTCGAGCGCTCCCCGGGCGGCCTCTTGCAGAGTCCGCGCCTCGAACAGGGCCACCAGCCCGTCGCCCAGCACTTCGGTGACCTCCCCTCCCGCCGCGCGGGCGGCGTCCAGGTACTCGGCGAAGTAGGTCTCGATGACCTCGTTCATTCGGCGGGGCGTCAGGTCCTCGCACAGTCGGGCACATCCCTCGACGTCCACGAAGAGGGCGGCCACCAGGCGCATCGCCTTGGCCGGGACGGCGACGCCGTCAACCAAGTCTCGGAGCGCGAGCCGTGGGATCAGCCGATGGCAGGGGGGCGACGTAGGCACCGTCACTTCCTGAGCGTGCGCGAGGTCCCTGGTCGCGCTCATAGCGCCCCTCGCATGCTCCGCGGTCGGCTGGCTCTGCGTTTCATGGGTTCCCGTTCAGGCCGCTGTCCGCGTGGCGACCGGGTGTGGCCCAGCTCGCCGTCCGTCCTGATCTCGAGGGTCATCGAAGTCCTCTCTCTGGTTTCGAGTGCTCGGTACCCTGGCACAACGGTACGATCTGTAGTAACTACAGATTCAAGCCTTTTCTTGGGGGAGGCTCCATGGCGATGACGACACGATCGGTCAGGCGCGGCATCGGTGCCCTGTCGAAGGAAACTGGCTGCAATATCGAGACGATCCGCTACTACGAGAGGATCGGGCTGATGCCGCCCCCTGCGCGCAGCGAAGGAGGCCATCGGCTCTACGCGGAGGCTGAGACCAGGCGCCTCGGCTTCATTCGCCGAACTCGCCAGCTCGGCTTCACGCTCGACGAGGTCCGCACGCTGTTGAAGCTCGTGGACGGGGGTCGCTACACCTGTGCCCAGGTGAAGCGGATCACCGTTCACCACTTGCAGGGCGTCCGGGAGAAGGTCGTGGATCTCCGAAAGATCGAGCGGGTGCTGAGAGAGATGGCGGCCCAGTGCGACGGTGGCCGGGTGCCCAAGTGCCCTGTGATCGACGCGCTCTTCGACGAGCGGAGCCGCCTGGCATGATCGTCCTCAAGACCTTCGGTCTCTTCGTGCTGACGGCGATCGCCGAGATCGTCGGCTGTTACCTACCGTACGTCTGGCTGAGGAAGAACGGCTCGCCGTGGCTGCTGGTGCCGGGTGCGGCTAGCCTTGCGCTGTTCGCCTGGCTCCTCACGCTCCACCCGACGGCCTCTGGACGTGTCTACGCGGCCTACGGAGGCGTGTACGTGAGCGTCGCCCTCCTCTGGCTGTGGCGCGTCGATCGGGTCACCGTCACGGGATGGGATCTGGCCGGCGTGGCCATCGTCCTCATCGGAATGAGCGTCATCATCTGGGGCAGCTGGCAGGGCTGACCGGCGTTTCGTCGATTTCGGTCCCTCAACCGCCCGGCGCTACTGAGCACACCGTGGCAAACTGCAGCAGTCGAGCGGTGAACTGCGCTGTCGCGGTGGCGCCTGGTCACCGCTGCGCGTCCTGTGTCAGTCGCGAGCTTCCGTGATTCGCTGATTGAATGCACCTTTGCACAGCGGGGGCAATGGAGTCGGCGCTCATTCATGAAATGGCAGTCCTCTTGCCCTGCTCGTGGTTCGGGCGTCATCCGGGAGCACGTTCCGGGGAGGGAAAGTCGGCTCTCCCGGCGCAGCGTCATGACTGGCTGACAGTCAAGGAAGCCGCGGACCTCCTCAGGGTTCCGGTGAGCTGGCTGTACGAGCGCACGCGCACCAACAGCATCCCTCACGTGAAGCTCGGGAAATACCTGCGGTTCGATCAGGACGAACCTGCAGCCTGGGTCGAAGAGTACGCGCTCCGGTATTACAACGCGGCGGGCCGGCGCCGGTGGCAGACCATCGGACCGAATCTCCACGAGGCCAGGAAGGTCCTGGCCGAGCGCATGTGGGAGCGTCGCCACGGGAAGTTCCGCCTCGACAGGCAGCCGATCACGACGAAGGAGTTCGCGACGAAGTGGAACGAGGACTACGTCACCGTGCAGGTTCGCCTCGGCCGCATGAAGGAGTCATCGGCCGAGAGTTGTCGCAGCCGCCTGCGGCTGCACGTGGTTCCGTTCTTCGGCCAGATGCGCCTGGACGCGATCGCGCTGCCGCACGTGCGGGACTTCATGAAGGCGCTGCTGGCCGAGGACCTCTCGCCCAAGACCGTCCTGAACGTGATGGTGGTACTCAAGGAGATGCTCAAGCAGCACGCGGTCCAGTGGGGCTACCTCGACGCCAACCCGGCCCAGTACGCGGAGCGACCGCGCGGCGAGGAGCAGGAGATGCAGATCCTGACACCGCCGGAGATCCGGCGACTCCTCGATGCCGCGGACGAGCCGACGCGCACGCTGATCCTGTGCGCGGTGCTGACCGGGATGCGCCGGGGCGAGCTGCTCGGACTGCGGTGGGAGGACATCGATCTCGAGGGCCATCGCGTCTTCGCCCGCCGAGCGCTCTGGCGGGGGAAGATCGTCACGCCGAAGTCGCGGCGCTAACGCCGCACGATCGACATGGCGGCGAACACCGCTAACCCCTGCCCGCAAGAGCAGTGATCGCGGGATCGTGAGGCCGAGCGCCTTGGCGGTCCTGACGTTGACGGCAAGCTCGAACCTCGTGGGCTGCTCGACAGGGAGGTCGACCCGGCCTGCAGGGCCCTGGTGGTCACGCACCTGCTGACCCACGGGCCGGGGTCATCGCGCCGCAGCCACCACCGCCCCATCCGTTCTGAGATGCTCACGGCATCTTCACGGCCGCCGCCCCTCAGCCATACCAGGGCTTTTCGTCCGGCTCGACTTGGAGACCGTCCATTAGCTTGTTGAAGCCACTGAACAGGTCGACGACCGCCATGAGCTCGAGTACAGCAGCATCGTCCAGACCCAACTTCTGCACCGCAGAAGTGTGTACCTGCAGTCAATAACGACATCCCTGGACAGCCGACACGGCAACCGCGATGATCTCCTTGGTGAGGCGGTCGAGCTGACCCGAGGCAAACATGACCGCCTTCACCTTGTTCCAGTTCGCCTCGAGGTAGCCGGGATTAGACGCCATGACCCTGTACAGGTTCGGGACAAAATCGATAGCGAATTCCTGCTTTATGTCCTCGTAGATAGCTTTCACACGGCCACCGGCTTCGTCTTCAGAGATCATCTTGATGGATGCCATTGGTGCTCCTTTGGCTAGGTGCGGGCGTGGCTTCACCGGCCAGCGCTTCATCCCTGCGACGCGGCCACGTCTCACCGTGCATACCGATCAGCCCATCACAAGCTCAGGCTCCAGCCGGATCTTCCTGTAGAGCGAGGCGCGGACGAGGAGATGCTCCATCAACATTCACGTGAGATCCCGCTTCCTGGCTTCGAACTCTTCCTCGCCGATCTCACCTCTCGCATAGCGCTCGCGTAGGATCTGGAGCGCGCGGTCGGCGCGCGGCTCGCCCCGGGACTCGTCGCCTTGTCGCACGAGCCACCGGATGCCGAGCACGAGGCCCGCGATCACGAGTGCCCAGAAGAAAAACATCATCACCATCATCCCCAGGCCCCACGCACCCCATCCCCACATCATCGGATGCGCGCCCCAGTCCCAGGGACGGTCCTGGGCCGTGATCGTCAGCCGCAACACTCCCAGGCCGATCAGTTCGGGCGCAGTGCCTGCGGTGGCAAGCATGTAACAGCCCTTGCACGCCGGTCTCCCGTGACACGCCTCGCAGGAGCCCAGCGCGACCATACGGCTGGCAGCGCCTATCGGTCCGCTCTTGTCAGAGCATCAAACCTGCCAAAGAGCGGTGCCAGGCAAGCGTTGGAAAGAGCGAGATTCTCTCGACAGCGGAGACGACCCCTTCATGCCGGTGGGGCGGGCGTGCCGTCCCACCGCGGCGCGGCCGACCCGTTCATGGACATTTCCGTCCCACTGTTCCGCTGATCTCCTGCAGCGAGGCGAACACGAGCGACGCCCGGTCGCCCTGCATCCCCGCCCGCAGCAAGCACGGGCCCGGGCGGGAGCCGGTCCCTGCGGGCTGGAGTCTGTCTTGAAGCGCACGTTGAGCTCCCAGAAGGGCACGGTCCGGCCGTCTTCGGGGACCCCGCCGGACGTTTCCTTTGGTCGAAGCCCGGCCTATCTCCTATCGTGTCGGGTGGCGACCGGACTCGCGAGAGGCGAAGGAGGAGGGAGCATGGCCCAGACGCTGAGCGTGCTGGTGGCCGGCCTGCTGGTCATCGCAGTTAACGGATGCGCCGGCCCCGGCGTGGCGGTCACCGGGGGCTCGGGCCTGCTGCCGAAACCGGGCGCGCTGGTCCAGCTGCGGGAGGTGACGAACACGAGCGGGCAGACCTTCGACGTCGATGTCGAAGGGATGTTGCGCCAGGCCATGCTGGCGGCGTTACAGGAGGAGCGGCTCGAATGGACGAGGCAGGCCCGCCCCGAGCACTTCGCACTCGATCTCCGGATCACCGAGTACCGGCCGGGCAACGCCTTCCAGCGGTGGGTGCTGCCCGGGTACGGCAGCACCGTGCTGGCCGTGGAAGGGGCTGTGAAAGAGGCGCAAACCGGCGCCGTCGCAGCGTCGTTCGTGCATCAGCGCAGCGTGCACTGGGGCGGGGCCTACACGATCGGCGCCTGGAAGCAGATCTTCGACACGGTCGCCGGTGACATCGCCCGCGATCTCAAGGTCAGGATCGAGCGCGGGGGACAGTTCGTGGTCTACCTCACCCCGCGAGCGGACCAGGCGGCGGTGCCCTCACCGGGTGAGCAAGCGGCGAAGATCAAGCTGGCCGGGGTGACCGACGAGCGTCCGGACCGGGGCCGCATCGGGACACGGGAAGCCGCCTTCGGCGTCTCGATGGGCGAGGTCCACCTCGGCCAGAACGTGGCCGACGCCGTCGGGCAGGCGCTCCGGGACGATCTCATCGCGGCCGGCTATCGCGTGGTGGACTCGGGCCAGGATCTGACCGCCGATGGCCGACTCAGGAAATTCTGGGTCCGCACCGACACGACGCCGCTCTACTGGGATGTGGTCGGGGAGATCGAGCTGGAGCTGGCTGTGGTGCCAGCGCAATCAGCCCGGACGTCG
>DASTFB010000022.1 GCA_035709005.1 Candidatus Methylomirabilota bacterium
CCAGGATGCGGCGTGCGCTTCGCCCAGGGGCATCATCTCCGCCACTGGGCGCAGGGTGGCCCGACAACGCTCTCCAACCTCGCGCTGTTGTGTCGCCGGCATCACCGCTCGGTCCATGAGGAAGGCTACCGGGTCGATCGACAGCCCGACGGGACGCTCCAGTTCCGACGGCCGGACGGCCGCCCGCTGCCGGAGGTGCCGCCGCCTGCTGCGGTGCCCGATGATCCCGTGCAGGCCCTACGAACGCGTCACGACTCGCAGGGCCTCCACCTCGACGCGCGAACGGCCTGCCCCGGGTGGCTCGGAGAGCGCCTTGATGTCGGTTGGGCAATCGACGTCCTGCATCCCCGCGCCCTGGGCGAATCGATCGCCGACGACGAGGATATCGCCGACCGCGACGTCGAATAAATTCTCAGCGATCGGGCTCACGCCGCTCCCCCCGATCATCCTCGGCTATCAGGTCTACAACCATCTCGCCGAGCGGGACCTCAAGACGATGCAGGTCGGGCCGGCCCTGGCCGCCTCCTGGAAACCCCTGGACGACACCACCTGGGAGGTCCGCCTGCGCCAGGGCGTGAAGTTCCACGACGGCACCCTCTTCACCGCGCGGGACGTCAAGGCCACTTTCGATCGCGTGCTCGACCCGACCAAGAAGCTCACCGCCCTGGTGATGCAGTCCGAGAAGGTGATCAAGGAGAAGGGGCACGACTGGATGCAGGAGCATCCGATCGGCACCGGCCCCTACAAGCTCCTCAAGTGGGTGCGCAAGCGGGAGCACCTCCTGGTCCGCAACGACGACTACTGGGGCCCCAAGCCGGCCTTCAAGTACGCGCGGATCCGCATCATTCCCGAGAAGGCAACGGAGATCGCCGAGCTCATCTCCGGCGGGGTCGACATCATCAAGGCGGTCCCGCCCGACCAGATGGACGTGATCAACAAGTCCGGGATCGCCCGGACATCCGCCGCACCCATCCTGAGGACGGCCATGCTCCAGCTCGACCAGGCGGGGCGGAGCGGCGACAGCCCGTTCAAGGATCGTCGGGTGCGCCAGGCCGCGAACCTGGCCATCGACGCCGACGCCATCATCAAGCACGTGCTCAACGGCCTCGGCGACCGGGTGGCCACCGCCGTGAACCCGATGGCCTTCGGCTACGACCCGAGCCTCCGGCCCTACACGCAGGACCTCGCCCGAGCCAAGAAGCTGCTCGCCGAGGCCGGTTACCCCAACGGCTTCGACTTCCGGTTCCGTACACAGGCCCCGATCGTGGAGCCCGGCATCGGCCAGACCAATGAGGCCATCATCGCCGACCTGGCCAAGGTGGGGTTGCGCGCCCAGCAGAGCTTCATCGGAGAGAGCGTCCCGTACAACAGCCAGGTCAAGGAGGGCAAGGCCGGCCCCATGTTCAACTGGTCCTGGGACTGCAACAAGCAACTCGACGACCTGATCCACGCCGCACGCTCCACGCTGGACCCGAAGAAGCGCACCGAGGTCTACGCCAAAGCCCAGAAGCTCCTCTTCGACGACGCCGCCTACGTCTTCAAGTGGGGACTGCGCGGCGTGTGGACGTCCGATGAGCCACGCCCCCATGAAACGCTACCGCTCCAGATCGCGCAGGTGATCATCCTCGAATCGTTTCTGTCGTTCCTCGGGCTGGGCATTCAACCACCGACCCCGGCCTTGGGCAACATGCTCGGCGAAGGACGTCTCGACATGCTGAACTCCTGGTGGATCGCCACCTTCCCCGGCCTCGCCATCTTCGTGACGACGCTCGTCATCAACCTGATGGGAAACGCCCTGCGCGACTGGCTGGACCCTCATATGAAGCTCTGAGGGTCTGCCCGAGTCGTCCTTCGCCGAACGACCTCCTCGACGACGGGCACTCGCTGATCGTCACGGGCGGGACCAGCGCGTCGTATCGTCCCCGGCCGCTCCTCCCCGGAGTGGCTGGGCGAGCCTCTGGATGGGCAGCCTCATGGCGATCGCAGTCACGCGGCGAAGAGTGTGCTTCACAGGGCAGGATTCTTCATCTCCGCCTCGGACTGCTCCAGCCAGAACCGCATGTCCATCTCGCGGTACATGGTGGTCGCGGTGGCTTCCGGGCGCCGGATTGTGTGCCGGTACAGCTTGCCGAGGCCGAGGTGACAGTGGGCCACGAGAGCCAGGACTTCGCCTCCCTATCCGACCACCAAGTGTCCGTAATCGTGAATATCTTGGCATGGCACGGCCGCTGCTGTCCGGCGCCCTCTATCGGGGCCGGAGCGGTGGCTTCAAGCGCTCTCAGCGTGTTCTTGCCCCGGACCGCTCGCGCCCGGACGCGTCAGCGGTTCGTCATGCGCGACGACCCGTTTTTCAGGGAGAACAGCCGGCGTCTCCAGGCCGCGTTGCAGGATATCGGCAGGCCCTACGGCATGCTGGACGCCAGGGACGAGCTGGGCGATGGCGGTGAGGCGGCGGCGATCGCCTTGATCGAGGCGGGCCGCTCAAGGACCCCGAGCTCTACGTACCGGTGCCCTCGCGAAGCCGCGAGCGGCCGGTCAAGTCGCGGATCGAGAGCGGGGGGCGGTGTCGCTCCCGACCAGCGCGGGGCCCTGGGAGGCGGCGGCTTGCCCGAGTAGTCGGGACAGGCCGCCGCGCGGACACTCCCGGGCGCGCGCCTATCCTCGCGGCGTGTGCATCGCCAAGAACTCTTTCACCCGCGCCTTCGCCGCCACCAGTGCCTCGCCCGTCTTCCACTCCTGGACGAACTCCGCGTTGGGCAGCAGCTTGGCCACCTCCTCGGAGATCGGGTACGGGTGCGCCTCGTCGTTGCCGGCCAGGACCAGGCACGGCGTCCGGCAGCTCGACACGAACGCGCGGTCCACGCTGTAGACGAAGCCAGGCGCGTACAGGTTCTGGTAGAAGGCGTCGAGCACCTGCTCGGTGGCCTCGGGATGGCTGTCCCCCAGGCTCTTGGCCCAGGCGTCGAACCGGGCGGCGCGGCCAGGCTTCATGGGACCCACGCGGCCGATGGGCTGGGCCAGCACGGCGGACTGGATGCGCTGTGGCTGGGCCTTCAGCAGGCTCATGATGAACGACCCGCCGATGCACTGGCCGTAGAGATGGCACTTGTCGATCTTCAAGTGATCCAGGACCGCGATGTGGTCGGCGGCGTAGGTGTGCCAGCCGTCCTGGGCGGTGATGGGGGCGTGCGACTTGCCGCCGGCGTTGCGCTGGTCCATCGCGATGACACGGAAGCTGCCGGCGAGCTCGGTGATGGGGTTGATGGGCGCGGACGGGCCGTGCCACACGTCGATGATGGACTGCAACCCGGCGGGCGCGAACGTGAGGACGGGGAAGCCCTGGCCGAACTCCTCGTAGTGGATCGTCGCTCCGTCGTGCTGGAAGGTCGGCATGGTCGTGTCCTTTCTACTGGTTCTTGAGCGGCTCGGCGTCGATCAGGACGAAGAGCATCCGGGCCACGCTGTCGCTCCGATTCGACCAGGCGTGATAGGTCCCACGCTGGATGAGCACGTCGCCCGACCGCATGAGGGTCTCATCCTCGTCCAGAACGGCCCAGATCTCGCCCTCGAGGCAGACCGCGTAGTCGACGGTGTCGGTCGCGTGGAACCCCGGGTGCCGCGCTGACCGCTCGGGAGTCGTCTTGCAGCCGCGCCGTTGCAGCTCGTCGGGCGTATAGGCGCGCCACGAGTCTGGCGGGATGTCGGTGATGCGGATGACGCTGCCGCCCCGGTGAGCGGGCGGCGTCCTGAGGATGACCCCGTCGGGAACGGGGTCGTGGGAGCCCTGGTTCGACGCAGGGGCCGACTCCGTCTTCCACAACCCGACCCGCACTGCCTCCCCGGGCCGGACTTCTCCCGCCGGCAACAGAGTGTCCGAGAGAATGAACGAGCGACCAGCGTCATTCACGCCGGTCACGATCCGGCGCACTTTTCCCGGCATCGTTTCCCCCGTCGCTACGCGGTCACGGCCGGAAGACGGCGAACACCTTGTCCGAGTTGGTGATCCACGACTCGAGGAACGTCGCCTCGTCGGGCCGGCGGTTGAGCTCGGCCATCGCCCCGGCCAGACAGAACCAGTTCAGCACCTCGTGATGGCCCCGATCCTCCGCTTCCTCGATCGTGGTGGTGCGCCACGTGGCCCAGTCGCCGGTCCTGAGCGCCTCGTAGTACCGCTTGTCCGACTCCACGTCCGGGAACATCAGCGAGTGCTTGGCGACCAGGAACGAATGGCTCCAGCTGGACGAGGCGATGACGGCCACTCGCCAGGGGCTGCGGCTCAGCACCCGGGCCACTGCCGCCCCCACCTGGAAGCAGCGCCACGGCTGCGGGCCCGGGGGGTCGAGTTCGCCCTGCGCGACGGTCTTCGCCGCCTGCGACGGGGTCTGCGGCTCGCCGTGAGCCCCGATCAGCCAGCGCCCGTAGGCGTTCACGGTGAACGGCACCACGGGGTACGGGAAGCCCTTACGGTCGATGTCCAGGTAGAGGATGGAGTTCACGAAGGCGTGTCCCAGGGGATGGTGGAGCGGCTTGTAGGCGTAGGCCACGTCGATCCCCTCGCCCAGCAGGCCGGTCACCAGGTGCTTGGCCGCCTTCCGGTGCCCCTTGACCGTGAACGTCTTGTCGGCGGGCTCGTCCCACCAGTTCTCCGCGCGCTGGTGGCCCTTCCACGGCTGGACGTCGACCGAGTCGTAGGCCAGCACCGAGAACGGGGGCACGCAATCCTCTTGATAGTTCTCGTACTGGTCATCGCCCCACAGCAGGACGAAGTCGGGCTCGAACGCATCGAGCTCGGCCCGCGTCCTGCGGAAGTGATGGATCAGATCGTTCCGATGCTTGTCGGAGTGGGCCTGGCCTTCGTCGGTGCCCCACTGCTCGCGCATCGTCGGATGCCAGTTGGCCGGCGACCGCAGCTGCTCGGGAAGCAAGGGGTCGGCCAGCAGGAGCTTGATCCGCCGGCTCATGTTGCCCTTGTAACAAAGCGGGGGGTAGTGGGTGATGCCGAGCCCGAGGATCTGTCCCATGGGATGCCCTCCTGGCCGGGATTATAGCTGTGGAGCCCGGCCCGCGGTATCCTGGCGTCCGTTCGATCGCCCTTCGCGAGGTGGGTCATGCTCTATGAGCTGCGTCGCTACGATGTCGCCGCCGGCAAGCTGCCCGCGCTCCTCGACCGCTTCGGCAACTTCACGGTGCACAAGTGGAAGGAGTACGGCTTCCGCCTGATCGGCTTCTGGACGCCCCTCATCGGCGAGAAGAGCAACCAGGTCGTGTACATGTGGGGCTGGGAAAGCTACGAGGAGCGCATCAGGAAGAGCAAACCATGGCGGGCCGATCCCGAGCGGGCCCGGGTGTGGGAGGAGACCCAGCGCGACGGGCCGCTGGTGAACCGGGTGTACAACCAGCTCATGGAGCCGACCACGTATTCCCAGCTCGACCGCGGGGAGCCGTATGGCCCCGACGCGGCGACTCGCAGCCCGTACCTCTTCGAGCTGCGCGAGTACCAGGCGATGCCGCAGAAGATCGTTAACATCGTGAACCGGTTCGGCAACTTCACCTGCGAGGCGTTCAAGAAGCACGGCTTTCGCCAGGTGGGGTACTGGCTGAATACCATGGGTGGCAACGATCATCAGCTCATCTACATGCTGGCCTGGGAGGGCGTGGACGAGCGTGTGGCCCGGTTCGACGCGTTCGCCAAGGATCCGGAGCGCGCGCGCGTGTTCGCCGAGAGCGAGAAGAACGGGCCCATCGTACAGCAGGTGACCAGCACGATCCTGCGGCCAACGGCGTTCTCGCCCATGAAGTAACTACGAGACTTCGGCCAGGGCGCCTTCGACGGCCTCGTACAGGGTCGTGATGTCCCCCACCCGTGATCGGACCGCTTGAATCGGCTCCGTCCGGCTCAGCCGCTCGAGCTCCGCGCAACGATTCGACAGGGCGAACGCTCCCACCATCGCACTGGAGGACTTCAGGGTGTGGGCCGCCCGCTCGATGGCGATCGTGTCACCCTGACCGGCCGCGTCCCGAAGCGTAGCGAGCAGCCCCGGAGCTCCGCGGAGGAACGTCTGGATGACCTCGCGTAGGGCCTCAGCGCCACCAAGCTCTGTGCCGAGCTGGTGGAGCACGCCTCGATCCACCACCTCGTCGCTTCGGTCCAGTGTCGCGGCGGGCCCCGCCGCGCGAGGGCAACACTCCGCCAGGGCCCGGCGCAGCTGGGCCAGGCTCACCGGTTTCACCACGTAATCGTCCATCCCAGCGGCCAGGCACGTCTGACGGTCTCCCTCCACGGCCTCGGCGGTCATCGCGATGATGCGAGGCCGCTCCGACACCGGCCACCTGGCGCAGATCGCCCGGCTGGCATCGAGGCCGTTCATCTCCGGCATCTGCACGTCCATGAGGACGACGTCGTAAGGAGCCTCGGCCAGCCGTTCCAGCACCTCTCGTCCGTTGGCCACCACATCCGCGCGATACCCGAGCCGCTCGAGCATGCGCAGGGCGACCCGCTGGTTGAGGAGGTGGTCCTCGGCGAGCAGGATCCGCAGCGGCACCGGCGCCGGCTCCGCCGACCGCTCGTCGCGGCCCGAGGGGATCCGAGGCTCGCCGAGCGCTTGGCGAAGCCGCTCGCGTAGCTGAGCGAGCTTCAGCGGCTTGGTGAGGACAGCCGCGAACTCGGGCTCGCGGTGGTCGGGCGCCAGCGGACGGCTCACCGACGACAGGAGAATGAGGGCCAGGCGCCGGGCCGCGGGCAGCTTCTGCAACTCCCGGGCCAGCGCGACGCCGTCCATGCCGGGCATCTGATAATCGAGCAGGGCGACGTCGTACGGATCGCCCCGACGGACCCAGGCCAGAGCCTCCGCCGGGGAGTCGGTCTCGCGGCTGAACATGCCCCACTTCCGAGTCTGGAGCCTGAGGAGCCGGCGATTGGTCGCGTTGTCGTCCACGATGAGCACGCGCCGGCCGGCCAGCTCGGTTGCCAGGTCCTCGCGCTCCGCCGAATCGAGCGCCTCGGCGGCATCGGCCACGATGGTGAAGTGGAATATCGAGCCCCGCCCCGGATCGCTCTCCACCCAGATCCGTCCCCCCATGCGCTCGCTCAGGCGCTTGCAGATGGCGAGCCCGAGCCCGGTTCCTCCGTAGCGCCGGCTGGTCGATGCGTCCACCTGGCTGAACGACTGGAACAGACGGTCCAGGCGCTCAGCGGGGATGCCGATGCCCGTGTCCCTCACCGCGAAATGCAGCTCGTGCCGGCCGTCGCCGAGCTCGCGCCCCACGACGGAGATGCTGATCTCGCCCACGTCGGTGAACTTGACGGCGTTGCTCAACAGGTTGACCAGGATCTGTCGCACGCGCCCGCCGTCGCCACGCAGCCTCGCGGCGGTCCCATCCTCCACGAGATAGGTGAGCTCCAGGTCCCTCTCCCGGGCCCGCGGGGCGACGAGCTGCAGGGCGTCCTCGACGCACGCCCGCACGTCGAACGGCCCATCCTCGAGATCCAGCCGGCCCGACTCGATCTTGGAGAAATCGAGGATGTCGTTGATGACGGTGAGCAGGTGCTCGCCACTGGTCCGGATCGTCTCGGCGAACTCCCGTTGCTGGTCGTCGAGCGGCGTGTCCGCCAGCAGGGCCGACATGCCGACGACGGCGTTCATCGGGGTCCGGATCTCGTGGCTCATGTTGGCGAGGAACTCGGACTTGGCCTGGGTGGCCGCCTCCGCCGCCACTTTGGCCCGCTCCAGCTCGGCCTGAACCATCTGGCGCTCGATGAACTGGCCGATCTGCCGCCCGACAGCCTCGAACATCCTCAGGAGATTGTCGTCGGGCTCGCGGAGCTCCGGGCTGAAAAACTCCATCACGCCGTGAAATCCCCCGGGGCCCGTGACGGGAAAGCCGAACGCGCCGTGCAGGCCGTCACGGACCGCGCTGGAGGCTCGCGGGAAGTTGGCATCCCGCTGCACGTCGACGATCCAGGCCGACCGACCCGTCGCCCAGATCCGTCCGGGCAGGCCCACCCCGGGGGAGAACGTCATGGCCCGGCTGTGCTCGGCCAGCGCCTGGCCCTGCCCGGACGGCGCCAGCCAGGTCTCCCCACACCGCAGCACGTTGCCCTCAGGATCGACGCTCCATCGGACGGCGAGGCTCCAGTGCAGGCTCTGGCCGATGGCCTCGAGAAGCCGGGGCAGCGCGTCGGCAAGTGTTGGAGCCTCCGCGAGGATGGAGGTCGTCAGGTACTGGGTCGCCAGCCGGCTCTCGCTCGCTCTGCGCACCAGATCCGCGCGGTTCAAGGATCGTGACGTGGCCCAGATGAGGGCAGCGAACAGGACGATGGTGAGCGCCACCACGATGGCCGCCCCCAGCTCCGCCGAGATGATCCCGCCCTGCTCGCTCGCGAGCTTGAGCCATCCCAGCAACACCGGGATGAGGATCGCCGCGGGCAAGAGCCGGCGGGCCAGGACGCCGCCCGGATGGTCGGCGGTCACCACCGCCACCAGGCCGCTGCGGGCGCGGGCCCACAGAGTTCCCACGGACAGGCCGAGGAATGCGATCGCCGTCGGCAGCGCCATGGGAATGAAGTTGGCAACGCTGTACAGGCTGCCGACGCCGTACACGTAGCCGACGACCGAGGTCAACGAGATGACGATCGGCGCCAGGAGCGTGAGCTGAGCGGGCCAGAAGCCGGCGCGTGGCTGCCAGTCCAGCACCAGCAGCGCCGCGCCGAGGAGAAGGAAATTGAGGCCGGTGTTCGGCGCCATGCGGTTGCCGACCAGGCGGTCGTGAAACAGCACCTGATCCAGCCCCGGGTTGCCGCCGATGAGGTATCCCGCCAGCGTGAGCGCGCCGACCAGCACCACCAGGCTCGCCAGCGCTCGCGCGACCCGGCGAACCGCCACACGCTCACCCGCCGAGCCGGTCCGAAGCCAGAGCGAGCCCGCCGCCAGCATGAACGTGAGCGCGGTCAGCGGGTTCATGGCCACGCTTCCGGCAAGCCACGCTCTGAGGGCCGGGGCGTCGAGCTGCCATCCCAGCAGCGCCACCCCGGCGACGAGGGTGGCTAAGATGCTGGCGGCGCGGGCCGTCACGTGTTCGTCCGGGCTCCGGCCCCGCCGCGCACGATCCAGGCGCGCACCCGGGCTCGCACGAACGGGGGCTTGAAGGGCTTGGTGAGGTAGTCCGTGACGCCGGCAGCGAACCCCGCCGCCGTGTTCTCCTGTCCCGTGGCGCCGGTGAACAGCACGATGGGCACGTCGCGCAGGGAGGGATCGGGGTCGGACCTCAGGATCCGGGTAACCTCCGGCCCCTCCAGGGCGGGCATGTGCCAGTCGAGCAGGATGAGCGCGGGCCGCTCCACGCGGGCCAGGCGCAGCGCCGTCTTGCCGTCGGCAGCCGTCAGCACCCGGAAGCCGTCCTGCCGCAAGATGGCGCTGAGGATCGCCACGATCGTCGGATCGTCGTCGGCCACCAGGATGGTGGGCGGCCCCGACTGCTCCTGCCCAACGCCCGACGCCGCCGGCTGTCCCGCCGGACACGCCGGCGCGGCCTCGCCCGCCGCCAGCTCCAGCGCCTGTCCCTCGGCGGCGGCGAACAGATCCAGGCGGGCGCCGGCGGCCGACACACGCTGGCGGCACATGTCTACCAGACGGTCGACAGCGTCGTCGTCCCGCAGGGGGTCGTGGTGGAACAGGGCCAGGCGCCTGGCCCCGGCGGCCAGCGCGTAGTCCACCGCCCACTCCGCCGGGCAGTGCCCCCAGCCGATCCGCTTGGGGTACTCGTCGGCCGTGTACTGGGCGTCGTGGATCACCAGGTCGGCGCCGGCCAGGAACTCGACGTGCCGTTGATCCTCACGGTGCACCGGGGACTCGCCGGCGTAGCCTCGCCCGTGGGGCTCGTGATCCACGGCATACACGACGGCCACGCCATCGGCTTCGAGGCGATAGCCGAGGGTCAACGCCGGATGGTTCAGGTACTGCGCGACGATGCGCGCGCTGCCGATCTGAAACTGGCTCTCGACGAGATCGTGAAAACGGATGGTGGCGTCGAGCTGGGCCAGCGTCACGGGAAAGTACGTATACTCCATCTGGCCGGCCAGCGTCGTCTCCAGCTGCCGGCCCCCGCTGCCCGGGGCGTAGAGATCCCACTCGTCGCCGGCGACGAACAGCGGCGCGAAGAAGGGAAAGCCCTGGATGTGATCCCAGTGCGTGTGGGTGATCAGCAGGTGGCCGCGGCGCGGACCGTCGGCCGAAGTCACCAGGGCCTGGCCGAGGCCGTGGGCGCCGGTGCCGCAATCCAGGACGATGAGCGTCCCGTCGGCGAGCCGGACCTCCACGCACGAGGTGTTCCCCCCGTAGCGCACCGTGGTGGGCCCGGGCTTGGCGAGCGAACCACGGGTCCCCCAGAAGCGGACGCGCATCGTGTCCTCCCGTCGCCGGTCAGCATACCCGCCGCGCGGCTGTGTGTCATGCCGCGCCGATGGTAGAGTGTCGGCCATCGCGGAGGCGGCCAATGCACTGGGTCGGTGTCGATGTCGGCGGTACGTTCACCGACGTCGCGGTCTACGACGAGTCCACGGGGGCGCTGGCGGTCGGCAAGTCGCCGACCACGGCCGCGGATCCCGTGCGGGGGGTGCTGAACGCGCTGGCCAAGCTGAGCGTGCCCTTGCCGGCCACCGGCCGCGTGGTGCACGGCACGACGATCGGGACCAATGCCATCCTCGAACGCAAGGGCGCCACCGTGTGGATGCTCACCACCCGGGGCTTCCGGGACACGCTGGAGATCGCCCGCACCAATCGCACCGTGCTCTACGACATCCGGGCCCGCAAGCCCCCCGCGCTGGTGGAGCGCCATCGCATCCTCGAGGTGGGCGAGCGCCTGGCGTTCGACGGCGCGGTCATCCAGCCGCTGGTGGAGGACGAGGTCCGTAACGCCGTCGCCGAGATTCGCGAGGCCGCCGACGGCGACGGGGCCGGCGCGGTGGTGGTCGGATTCCTTCACGCCTACGCCAACCCGGCCCACGAGCGCGCGGCCGCGCGCCACGCCGCGTCGCTGCTGCCCGGGTGGTTCGTCTGCACGTCGGAGGAAGTGCTGCCGGAGTTCCGGGAGTACGAGCGGTTCAGCACGGCCGCCCTCAACGCCTACATCGGTCCCCGGGTGGGCGGCTACCTCAGCCGGCTGGGCGGCGCGCTGACCGCGCGCGGGTACGCCGGCCGGCTGTTCATCACCACCTCCAGCGGCGGGATCATGACCGCCGAGGTGGCCGCGCGGTTCCCCGTCCACACCGTGCTGTCCGGACCCGCGGGTGGCGTGGCCGCCGCCGTCCACCTGGGGCGGCTCACCGGACACGACAATCTGATCACCTACGACATGGGCGGCACCAGCACCGACGTGTGTCTGGTGGAGGGCCTGGAGCCCACCCTCACCACCGAGCAGCACATCGCGGGACTGCCGAACCGGACGCCGCAGATCGAGATCAATTCGATCGGCGCCGGCGGGGGCAGCGTGGCCTGGCTGGACGCGGGCGGTGCGCTCCGGGTGGGGCCGCGCAGCGCGGGCGCCGACCCGGGCCCCGCGTGTTACGGCCGCGGCGGCACCGAGCCGACCATCACCGACGCCAACCTCGTGCTCGGCCGCGTCTCCGCCGAGGCGCCGCTCGCCGGCGAGGTCGCCCTGGACCTCACGCGCGCACAGCAGGCGCTGGCGACGCTGCGGGGCCGGATGGCCGGCCTGGCCGACGAGGCCGCGCTGGCCGAGGGCATCGTGCGCATCGCGGTGACCCGGATGGTCGGCGCCATCAAGGAGATCTCCATCGCCAAGGGCCACGACCCGCGCGACTTCACGCTGGTGGCTTACGGCGGCGCCGGGCCCATGCACGCGGCGTTCATCGCCGAGGAGCTCGAGATGACCCGTGTCGTGGTACCGCCGGCCCCCGGCAACTTCTCCGCGTTCGGCTCCCTGATCTCGGACCTGCGGCGGGATTACGTCCGCACCCGCCTGATGGCGACGCGGGAAGCTGACTTCGCCGACGTCGAGCGGCTGTTCGAGGCCCTGGAGGAGGAGGCCCGCCGCGAGCTGGTCGGCGACGGCATCCCGCCCGAAAGCATCACGACGGTTCGCGCGCTCGGCATGCGCTACGTCGGGCAGTCCTGGGAGCTGCTGGTGCGCGTGCCGGCGGGGGCCGAGACGATGGGGGCGCTGGAGGCGGCATTCCACGCCGCCCACGAGCGGCGGTACGGTCACGCCAGCGCGGGGCCGGCCGAGATCGTGAACTTCCGCCTCACCGCCATCGGCGCGGTCCCCAAGCCGCCCGCCCGGCGCTGGCGGAGCGCGACCCCGGCGACACCCGCCAGCCGCGTCGTCCACTTCGATGGGACGCCGGTGCTGGTCGCCGTGCACGAGCGTGTCCGGCTGGCGACCGACGCGACCGTGATCGGGCCGGCGATCGTCGAGGAGATGGGCGGGACGACGGTGATCCCGCCCGGCTGGGCCGGGGCAGTGGGCGCCTGGGGCGAGCTCGTCCTGCAACGGAGGAGCGTGTGACAGCGACCGTCGATCCCATCACCCTGGAAGTCGTCTGCGAGGGGCTCATCGCCATCGTGCGCGAGATGCGGGCCACCGTCATCCGGGCTTCGTACTCGCCGGTCATCTGGGACATGGACGACTTCTCGTGCGCGCTCTTCGACGCCCAGGGCCAGATGGTGGCGCAGTCCGAGGACCATCCGGGCCACGTGCTGCCCATGCCGTGGTCGGTGCGCTGCGCGCTGGAGGATTTCCAGGGCGACCTGCGGCCGGGCGACGTGATCTTACTGAACGACGCCTACCGCGGCGGCACCCATCTCAACGACGTCACGATGCTCTACCCGCTGTTCGACGGCGGCGAGCTCATCATCTTCCCGGCCGTCCGCGCCCACTGGTCCGACGTGGGGGGCAGCGCGCCCGGCAGCTACTCGGGGCTCAACACCAACATCTATCAGGAGGGCGTGCGCATCCCGCCCATCAAGATCATCGAGGAGGGCCGGCTCAACCGCGCGGCCATGGCCCTGCTGCTCAACAACATGCGGCTGCCCGAGGACCGCCGGGGAGACTTCCACGCCTCGCTGGGAGCCTGCCGGATCGCCGAGGGCCGGATCCGGAAGCTCCTCGGCAAGCACGGCCGCAAGACAGTCCTCGACTGCATCGCGCTCAACCTGGACCGCTCCGAGCGCCGACTGCGCGCGAAGATCGCCGCCCTGCCGGACGGCCAGTACGTCTACGAGGACTATCTCGAGTTCTACCCGGAGGGCCGATTCGATCCGGTGCTGATGCGGCTCACCCTCACCGTGCGCGGCGACGAGATCGTGGCCGACTTCGCCGGCTCCAATCCCCAGGTGCCCGGTGTGGTGAACTCCACGCTGGCCACGACGGGCGCCGGCGTGCTGGTGGCCGTCAAAGCCGCGCTGGACCCCGACGGCCCCATCAATCACGGCACCTTCCGGCCCATCCGCCTCCTGGCCCCGGAGGCCTCGATCGTGGACGTGAAGCTCGACGCCCCGGCCGGCGCTCACGGCGAGGTTCGCAAGCGCGCCGTCTCGGTGATGCTGGGTGCGCTGGCCCAGCTCATCCCCGACCTGGTCAGCGGCGACCTCTGCGGGACCTCGTTCCCGAACGCGATCGGGGGGTGGGACGAGCGTCGCCGGCGCGACTACGTCTATTACGAAGCGCCGTCCGGTGGCAACGGCGCCTGGCGCGAGGAGGACGGCGCCAGCGCGTGGGGCAACATCGATTTCGGCAACGTGCGCACGATCCAGTCGGCCGAGGCGCTGGAGAGCGGCATGCCGCTGCGCGTGGAGCGCAGCGAGCTGCGCTGCGACTCCGGCGGTGAGGGCGCCACCCGAGGCGGGCTCGGGCTCCGGCGCGAGCTGCGCCTGCTGCACGGCGACGCCCGCTACTCCGTGCTGAGCGACCGCGCCGTGGTGCCGCCGTTCGGCGTGGGCGGCGCCGGCAGCGCGGCGCCGGTGAAGGTCTCTGCGCAGCGCGACGGCCGGGAGATCGAGTTCCCCACACCCGGCAAGGTCACCGGGTACGCGCTGCAGGCCGGCGACGTGGTCGTCATGCAGTCGGCTGGGGGCGGCGGCTTCGGCGACCCGCTCGCGCGCGATCCCGAGCGGGTGCGGCGTGACGTCCGCGGCGGCTACGTTTCCCCCACGCGGGCCCGGGAGGGCTACGGGGTCGTGCTCACGCCCGGGGGTGACGTGGACGCCGCCGCCACCGCCGCCCAGCGCGCGCGGCTGGCCGCCGCCCGGCGCCGTGTCCCCGTCGCCGCCGACGAGCGCGACCCCTACCAGGGCCAGCGGGGCCGCCACCGGGTGCTGCGCGTGTCGCCCCAACTCGGTCGGAGCCTCGGCCTGGCCGCGACCGACCTGGTGGAGCTGCTGGGCAGACACCCGGCCCCGCTCCGGGCCTGGGTGCGACTCGATGACGGTGCGCCCGACGATGCGCTCCCGCTCGACGCGCTCGGCCGCCGCATCCTGGGCGTCGCGTCCGGGGACGCCGTGGAGCTCCGCCGGCTAAGTATGCCGCCGATTCCCGGCGGGCTCGTCGGCGACTGAGCCCATGGCCCGCTCGCCCCGACACCGTGTCTTGATGATCGCCGTCGACGCCGGCGAGCTGTCCTTCATCCGCGCCTCACTTCCCCACCTGCCGACCTTCCGCCGCCTCCTGGAGGAAGGCGCGCTCTTGCCGCTGCGGTCGAGCGCCGAGCACATCAGCGCCTCGGTGTGGCCCACCATGTACACGGGCCAGTCGGTGGGTGATCACGGGATCAGCATGCATATCCAGTGGGACCCCGACCGCATGCGCATGCGTCGGATCTCGTCCGCCTGGGTCTACAACGAACCCTTCTGGTACGACCTGGCCCGGGCCGGGCGCGGCGTGACGGTGCTCGACGTCCCCTTCACGTTCGAGAACCGCCTGCCCCAGGCTGTCGAGGTCACCAACTGGGGCTCGCACGACCTCATGGGCGCGTTCCAGACCAACCCACCGGATCTGCGACAGGAGATCCGGCGGCGCTTCGGCCGGCATCCCATGGGGTATGAGATCCCGGTGAGCAAGGACACGCGGCAGCTCGCCGCCATGCGGCGCGAGTGCGTCGAGGGCGCCGAGAGCAAGGGACGGCTGGCCCGCTGGCTCCGGGACACGACCGACTGGGATTTCTATCTCGCCGTCTTCGGGGAATGTCATCGGGCGGGGCACATCCTCTGGCGGGACCACGACGAGCCGCATGCCCACGTGCCGCCGGGCGCCCTCCTGGACGTCTATCGGGCCGTCGATCGGGGAGTGGGCACAGCCCTGGAAGGCGCCGACCTCGAGACGGCCACGGTGGTAGTGTTCGCTCTGCACGGCATGGGCGCGAACTTTTCCCAGGAGCATTTCGTGCGCCGGACGATGGATCGCGTCAACGCGAGCTTCCGTCACGAGGGGCCGGCCCGAGAGGATCCACCCGGTCGGCAACGAGGGCTGATCCGGGCGCTGCGCGAGTCGATCCCCGCTCCGCTGCAGCACGCCATCGCCCGCTCCGTCCCTGTCCAGGTCCGGGACTGGGTGGTCGGGCGCGAGGTGACGGGCGGGCTCGACTGGACGCGGACGCCGGGTTTCGCCCTGCGCTCGGACCTCTTCAGCTTCGTGCGCCTCAACGTCGCCGGACGTGAGCGGCTGGGGACCCTGCAGGCCGGCAGTGACACCTACCGCCGGTACGTCGAGCACGTCACGAGGAGCTTCCTCGGCCTGCGCACCGTGGGCACCGACCGGCCCGTCATTCGCGACATCGCCGTGGCCCCGGATATCTTCTCCGGCGCCCGCCAGCAGCTCCTTCCCGATCTCATCCTGCGCTGGGCCGAGGAGAAGCCCGCGACCGAGCTCCGCTCCCCCGAGCTCGGGCTCATCCGGGCGGCGCCCGACTCCGGGCGAACCGGGGAACATCGGCCCGGCGGCTTTGCCCTGGTGCTCGGGCGCGGGGTGAAAGAGGGTGGGCTGCCGCCCCTCGCCCACAATCGCGACTTCCCGCGCTTCGTGTCGCACCTGCTCGGGGTGCGCACAGGATCGTGACGGCGATGGCTCCGCCCCTCGCGGAGCTGCGGTTGGGCCTGGTCGGCTTCGGCAAGCTCGTGCGAGAGTACTACCTGCCCGCCCTGGGCCGGCTCGCTGGCACCCGCGTGGTCGCCGTCGCCGATCCCCTCGCCGAGAGCCGCCGCGCCGCCGAACGACGCCTGCACGACGCGGCCATCTTCACCGAGCACCGGGCGATGCTCGAGCGCGGCGCCATCGACGCGCTCCTGGTGGCATCGCCGCCGGCGACGCACCTCGACGTCTGGAGCGACGCCCTGGCCCGCGGGTTGCCGGCGTTCGTGGAGAAGCCGCTCTTGCTGTCCGGGCAGCTGCCCCACCTGGCCGTCGTCGAGGCGCCTCGCGTCATGGTCGATTTCAACCGGCGGTTCTGGCCGACCTACCGGCAGGTGCGCGACCTGGTGCAACGAGGCGTTCTCGGATCCCCCGTCGACCTCGACTTCGTCCTGCAGCTCGATGTCGACCGGTGGTGCAGCGTCACACGACACCGCCTCGACGCTCAGCAGGGCGGCCTGCTGCACGATCTGGGCTGTCACGCCATCGACCTCGCCCTGGATGTGATCGGCGAGGAGCCCAAGCGCGTGGTCGCCCTGACGTCCAGCCAGCGCTGGCCGGACGATCAGGTCCGGCTCCGTCTGGACTTTCCGAGCGGGTCGTCCGCGACGTGCCAGCTCGGCTACGGGGATCGGACACGCGAGCGGCTCGTGGTGCGCGGACCTGCGAAGACCGCCCGGCTCGCCGAGCCCAACACGGTGCTCCAGGTCGACGCGGCGGGCGCGCGGCGGAATCCGCTCGTCGCGTGGGCGCTGGACGCCGCCAGCCTCGGCTACAGGGGTCTCAGGCGTTCGCAGTCGATGGGGCAGGCGAGCATCCGGGAAGCGCTCGCCGCATTCGTCCATTCGCTCCGGACCGGTTCGCCGTTCGCCCCGGGATTCGCCGACGGTCTCCGCAACGCCCGGTGGGTGGGCGCGGCGATGCGGTCGGCGGCGGGTGGTGGACGCGCCCAGACGCCATGACCAAGCACCGGCTGGGCGGCCGGTAGGCTCGCGGTCCGCTCAGCGGCCGATCAGCGGCTCGCCGATCAGCGCCCAGTACGGCAGGGCCACGAGCAGGATCGCCACCCAGCCCACCAGCGTCATCCAGATGCCGAACTTGAGGATCTCGCCGGCGGAGACGTGGCCCCGCTCGTAGATGACCAGGGCCGAGGTGCTCTGGGCGGCGTAGTAAACGACGGTGTCCCCCGTCATCATCACCACCAGCGCGCAGACCAGCGGGTTGAGCCCGGCCTCGCGGCCCACCGACATCGCGATCGGCAGGGCGAGGGCCAGGAAGCCCGAGATGTTGGGCACGATCGCCCGCAACGCAGTGGCGCCCAGCATCAAAAGGACGACGGTGACGAGCGGCCGCTCGCCCAGCGCGGGGAGGCCGCCCACGAGCAGCCGGGCCAGCCAGCCGGCGGCGCCGCTGGTGACCAGCACGTGGGCCAGCGAGATCGACGCGCCGATGACGAAGACATTGGCCCAGCCCACGCCCCGCTCGAGGTCGGCCCACACGAGCGGGCCGAAGCGAGGGACGAGCAGCGCCACGAAGGCGAGCAGGGCGGGCAGCGCGGGGTCGAGATGGTGCACGGCGTCGGTGAGCCACAGCGCGGAGGCGCCCAGGATGACGGCGATCGTGCGCCACTCGGCGCCGGTGAGGCGCCGGCGCTCGCCGGCCGGGGCCGGTAAGCCGCGCGCGAAGCCGCGGCGATACAGCAGCCAGGTCAACACGCCGCCCAGCAGCAGAATCGTGTAGTACGGGACGGCCATCAGCGTGAACCAGCCCGTCCACGACATGCCGCCGATGATGGCCGCGCTCATGACGGGCGTGATGCCGCCGGTGAGCAGCGCGGTGGAGGCCAGACGATTGATCGACGACAGGGCCAGCATCACGGCCTTGGCGACTTCGGCGCCGCGAGGGACGGCCGCCAGCGTGAAGACCTCGTCGTAGATATGAATGAGGATGCCCGAACGCGTCGTGGCCGAGGGGAGCACGAACGTGAGCACCGGAAACGCCAGCAGGAGCTGCAGGAAGACGGCCAGGCTGCGCCCCCGCGCCGATCTCAAGATCGTGCGGGCCAGTCGCTCGGCCAGGCCGCTGCGCACGACGGCCACGCCCATGGTCAGCACGCCGACCAGGAAGTAGGGCACCGGGTTGGCGAAGCCCTGCAGGGCGTCGCGCGCGCTGCCGGCGGCGCCCGTCAGGGCCAGCAGCGTCACGCTGAGCAGCGCGGTCACCCCAGGCTCCAGCAGCTCCGAGGCCCACAGCAGGATGGTGATGAACGTGACGATGAGGGCCCGCTGACCCGGCAACGGCAGGCCAGCGAAGAGCTGCGGCAGGAACACCAGGGCCAGGGCGAACCCGCCCAGCACCACACCGAGCGTCAGCACCCTGGCCGGAGCGTCCCGGGCGATCGCCGTCGTGCTCACAGCGCCGCGCCGCAGTGCTTGCAATGCCGGGCGTCGACGTCGTGGCCCTGGCGGCCGCAGGCCGGGCAGGCCTGTGTGGACACGGGACGGCTCACCCGGGCCAGCTCCACGGACACGATGCCGGTCGGCACCGCGATGATGCTGTAGCCGAGGATCATGACCGCCGCGGCGAGGATCCGTCCGAGCGTCGTCTGCGGCACGATGTCACCGTAGCCCACCGTCGTCATCGTCACCACGGCCCAGTACATGCTCCGCGGGATGCTCGTGAAGCCGTGCTCTTCGCCCTCGATCAGATACATGAGCGTCCCCATGATGAGGGCGAGGGTGACGAGGCCGCCGAGGAAGAGGGTGATCTTCCGGCGGCTCGCGGTCAGGGCCCGGATCAGCAGGTCGGCGTCCTCGAGGAACCGGGCCAACTTGAGAATGCGGAACACGCGCAGCAGGCGGATGGCCCGGATCACCATGAGCGACTGGGCCGCCGGGACCGCCAGGGCCAGGTACGTGGGCAGGATGGCGAGCAGGTCCACAAGGCCGAAGAAGCTGAACGCGTAGCGCACCGGCCGGGTGACCGAGACCAGACGCAGCGCGTACTCGATGGTGAACAGGCCGGTGAACGTCCACTCCACCGTCCGCAGCACCCCGCCGTAGTCCTGACGGAGCTCGGCCATGCTCTCTAGCAGCACTGCGAGGACGCTGAGAAGGATGGCGACCAGCAGGGCCACGTCGAACGCGCGGCCGGCCGGCGTATCGGCCTCGAAGATGATCTCGTGGAGCCGCCGCCTCCAGCCGGGCGCCGGCGGCCGCCCGGGCGCGCGGGCTGGCATACCCGCGCCCACCTGTAGCGCCGCACCGGGCCGGCTGTCAAGGTCGGCCGCTTCACGGTACCCTGGACGCTGCCATGAACGATCGAATCAGCCGTCGACAGGCCATCGGCATCGTCTCGCGGGGCATCCTGACCCTGAGCGGCGTGCTCGCCGCCCGGCCGTCCCCGGTCGCCTCCGCCGCTCCAGCGGCCCCGCTCGTCACCAAACCCATTCCGTCCTCGGGAGAGCGGATCACAGTGATCGGCGTGGGGACGGCGCGCCGCTACGACGTCGGCGAGTCGGACGACACGCGGGCCCCGCTGCGCGAGGTCCTGCGCGAGCTTCCGCGACTCGGCGGAACGGTGGTCGACACGGCGCCCTCCTACGGGGCCGCCGAGACGGTCGTCGGCGACCTCGTCGCCGAGCTCGGGAACCGCGACCAGCTCTTCATCGCTACCAAGGTCGGCCGGGGACGCTCGGGGGCGGTAGCCGGGATCGCCGAGATGCAGCAATCGATGCAGCGGCTCCGGACCGAGCGGATCGACCTCGTGCAGGTCCACAACCTGGCCGGGGTGGACGCGATGTTGCCGGTGCTGCGCGAGTGGAAGCGGCAGGGCCGGATCCGCTACTACGGCGTCACGACCTCCTCGGCCCGTCAGCATCCGCAGCTGATCCAGCTCATGCAGCGGGAGACGCTCGACTTCATCCAGGTGGACTACGCCATCGACAACCGCGCCGCTGCCGACCGCATCCTGCCGCTGGCCGCCGACCGGGGAATCGCCGTGCTCACGAACCTGCCCTTCGGCCGCGGCCGGGTCCTGCGCGCGTTCGGGACCCGGCCCGTCCCCGACTGGGCGGCCGCGCTCGGCATCGCCAGCTGGCCCCAGTTCGCCCTGAAGTACGTCGTCTCGCACCCGGCGGTGACCTGCGCGATCCCGGGCACGGCCCGCCACCGCTACCTGGTGGACAATCTCGGGGCAGCCCGCGCGCCCCTGCCCGACGAGGCGGCGCGGAAGCGGATGGCGGCGTTGATCGACGCCACGTGAGCCGGCGGCGATGACCGCCGCCCTCGGGCGGATCCTGAGGCGCGGAGTCGACGTCCGGCCCGGCGAGACCGGCGCGCTCCTCTGGTCCTTCGCATTCTTCTTTTGCGTGCTCTCCGCCTACTACGTCATCCGTCCCGTCCGGGACGACATGGGGGTCGCCGGCGGGGTGAAGAACCTGGCCTGGCTCTTCACCGCCACGCTGGTGGGGATGCTGGTCCTCCATCCGGTGTTCACGGCGCTCGTGGCCCGGCTCCCGCGGCGGCGGTTCGTGCCGCTCGTCTACCGGCTGTTCATCCTGAATCTCGTCGTGTTCTGGCTACTCTTGCGGATGGCCGATGGCTCGGAGGCGGTCTGGATCGGCCGAATCTTCTTCGTCTGGACCAGCGTCTTCAATCTCTTCGTGGTGTCCGTCTTCTGGTCGTTCATGACCGACCTCTACCGGCCGGCGCAGGCCGAGCGCCTCTTCGGCATGATCGCCGTCGGGGGCACGCTGGGGGCGATCCTCGGTTCCACGATCACCTCGGGGCTCGTGAGCGTGGTGGGCTCGGCCAACCTCCTGCTGGCCTCCGCGATCCTGCTAGAGGCTGCCGCTCGCGCGGCGAGCGCCCTGGAGCGCCACGAGGAGCGGCTGGCCGCCGAGGCCCGGCCCGAGACCGCCGGTTCCGGGGCTGCGACTCGTCAACGGCCGGCCATCGGCGGAGGCGTGTTCGAAGGCATCCGCGCGGTCGCTCGCTCGCCGTACCTGCTGGGGATCGCCGCGCTCATGCTGCTGTTCACCATCACCTCCACCTTCCTCTACTTCCAGCAAGCCGACATCGTAGCCCGGACGTTTCGGGATGATCCGCAAGGCCGGACGCGGCTCTTTGCCGGCATCGACCTGGCCGTCAACGTACTCACCCTGGGGACCCAGGTCTTTCTCACCGGCCGGATCCTCCGCTGGCTCGGCCTGGGCATGGCGCTGGCCTTCCTTCCGCTGCTGACTCTCGTCGGCTTCGGAATCCTGGGAGCGGCCCCGGTGCTCTCCGTCCTGGTCGGCTTCCAGGTGCTGCGCCGCGCGGGCAACTTTGCCATTCAGCGGCCGGCCCGTGAGGTGCTCTACACCGTCCTGTCGCGCACCGACAAGTACAAGGCGAAGAACTTCAACGACACGTTCGTCTATCGGGTGGGCGACCAGGCCGGGGCCTGGTCGTACACGTTGATCGCCTGGCTGGGCCTCGGCCTGTCCGGGCTGGCGTTCGCCATGGTCCCGCTCTCGGCAGTGTGGCTCTTCCTGGTCCTGTGGCTGGGACGGCGACAGCAGAACATCCGTGAGGAGGCGAAGGCGATGAGCGATGCGACGACTGGCTCCCCGAGCAGCGTGTTCAGCCGCCGCGACATCCTCGGCATGGCCGGAGCCGTGGCCGCCAGCGTGACCGTGGCGCGCCGGCCCCTCACTGCGCGGGCCGCGCCGCCGGCCGGGGCCGCGCCCGTGAACATCGGCATCATCGGGGCGGGCCGCATCGGCGGCACGCTCGGCGAGCTCTGGGTCAAGGCGGGCCATCGTGTGCTGCTGTCCTCGCGCCATCCGGAGAACTTGAAGGATCTCGCCGCCCGCCTGGGCCCCCTGGCCCGCGTGGGAACGCCGCGCGAGGCCGCCGCGTTCGGCGAGGTGATCCTGATCGCCGTTCCCTACGGGGCGCTGCCCCAGGTCGGTCGCGATTTCGCGGCCGAGATGCGCGGGAAGGTCGTGCTCGACGCGGCCAACCCGTTTCCGGGTAGAGATGGCCCGGTAGCGGAGGAGGCGCGGCGGAAGGGCACGGGGGTCGCCTCCGCGCAACATCTGCCGGGCGTACGTCTCGTGCGCGCGTTCAACACGATCCCGTCCACCGTCCTGCGCGACGAAGCGCACCGCGCGGGCGAGCGCATCGCCGTGCCGCTGGCGGCGGACGATCGCGAAGCGCTGGCGGTGGCGGCGCGGCTGGTCGAAGCGGCCGGCTTCGAGCCGGTCGCCGTCGGGCCGCTGGCCCGCGCCCGGGAGTTCGACCCGGGCACGCCCGTGTTCGGCCGCGGGCTTACCGCCCGCGAGCTGCGCCAGCGTCTGGGGAGCGGAACGACCAGGCCTTGAGGGCGCGCTCGTGGAGCGTCGGCGCGCCCAGTCGCTCGGACCAGGCGGCGAACTCGGTCCGGGGCCCGGTCCAGCGCAGGGCATCCACGTCGGCGCCGATGGGCGCATCCGCGCGCAGCGTGGCCAGCTCGCGGAACAGCAGCGCCCGCTCCCGCTGCTCGGCTAACGTCGTGGCCAGGCGCAGCGCGCCCCGGACCGAGACCGCCCACTCCGTGGCCAGCTTGGGGATGTGTTCCAGGCGCCCGTAGCAGGCCAGGACGGTCGCCGCCGACACGGCGCCCCAGCCGGGCAGACCGGGATAGCCGTCCGCGCTGTCGCCGACGAGCGCCAGCCAGTCGGGAATCGAGGCCGGTGGGACACCGAACTTCTGACGCACGGCGGACTCGTTGCGCAGCTCCCGCGTGCGCCGGTCGAGCTGGACGACCCGGTCGCCCCGCACGCATTGCGCCAGGTCCTTGTCCGGCGTGCACAAGACGACCTGCTCGACCCTGGCATCCGCGGTGGCCATGACCGCGGCCGCGGCCAGCGCGTCATCGGCCTCGAATTCCACCATCGGCCAGACGACCACGCCCAGCGCCGTGAGGGCCTCTTCCAGCGGCTGGAACTGCGCGTAGAGCACCGGGTCGATCCCCTCGCCTGTCTTGTAGCCAGGCCACAGCGCGTTGCGGACCGATTCGATCACGTGATCGGTGGCCACGCCCAGATGGCTGACGCCGCCTTCCAGCAGTCCCAGCACGGAGGCCACGACGCCGCGCACCGCCCTCAGCGCCTCGGGCGTGCTGCGGTCGAAGGCGGCGGCCGGCGAGAGAAAGTAACGGAAGAGCTCGAAGGTTCCGTCGATCAGGTGGACGATCACGTGGCACAATCATAACGCGATGTCGTCCGGACAGCTTGCCGGGCTCAGTGTGGCCGTCGCCATCGGTACCGTTGCGGCGTACCTGCTGTTCTTCCCGGTCGCGGCCGTCCGCAACCATCCGGAGGCCTACGTAGCCGCGTTCGCCGCGGCGACGGCGCTGGCGGTCGTGGCGGTCGTGCGCGCGCGGGCTCGGCGCTGGCCCGCCTGGCTGGCGCTCGGGCTCGCGAGCGTGCTGCTCATCGCCGGCGCCTGGTTCAACTTTGTCGGCGCCCGGGTGCCCGACACGCCCTCGGCGCTGCGCCTGGGCGAGCGGCCGCCCGATTTCACCTTGCCCGATGCCGCCGGCCGGCCAGTCGCGCTCGCGGATTTTCGCGGCAAGAAACCGGTCGTGCTCATCTTCTACCGCGGGTACTGGTGACCGTTCTGCATGGCGGAGCTCCAAGGTCTTGGAGCCGCGCTCTCGGACGCCGAGCAGGCCGGCGTGGAAATCGTCGCGGTCTCGCCCGATCCCAACGAGCGCAGCCAGAAGCTCGCGGAGGGGCTGCGCCTCGGCTACCGGTTTGTCGCCGATCGTGACCTGGCCGTGACCCGGCGATACGGCCTGGTGCACCCGGGCGCCGGGCCGAAGGGCGAAGACGTGCCCCGCCCGGCGACGGTCGTCCTGGACCGCGACGGCATCGTGCGCTGGTTCTCAGTCAGCCGGAACTACCAGGTGCGCCCCGACCCCGACGACGTCCTGCGTGCCCTCCGCGCCCTGCCACCCGTTCCCGGAGACCGCTCATGACCTACGCGCTGTGGATCGTGCAGGCGCTGCTCGCCGCGCTGTTCCTCTTCGCCGGCGGCATGAAGCTCGTCCTGCCGCTGGAGCAGATGGCGGGGCCGATCGCGCTGCCGGGACCGTTGCTGAGATTCATCGGCGTGATGGAGGTGCTCGGAGCGCTGGGCCTGGTCCTGCCCGGGCTCCTGGGCATCCGACCGGGCCTGACGCCCCTGGCCGCCGTGGGCCTGGTGATCGTCATGATCGGCGCCACCGTGCTCGGGGTGGCGGCCGGTGACGTCGCCATGGCCCTGATCCCGCTGGGGGTGGGCCTGCTCGCCGCGTTCGTCGCCTACGGCCGCTGGCGGTTAGCGCCGCATCGCGGGGCGGCCGGTCACTTGGTGGCGAAGCAGTAGAAGAAGCCGTTACCCCCCGTGCTCCGGAGGTCGTTCTGGCTGCAGCCGCCGTCCGCCCCGCGTGAGGGATGAGAGGAGTTCCAGGACCTCGAAGGCTCGTCGTCGCGCAGGCCCTGCCGGTCGTGATGGCCGACCATCGCCGCCCCCTGGCCGCTCTTGGTCCAGTTCCCGCACGTGCGGTCCTGGTCGGGCGGGAACGCCGTGCCGTCCGGCCGGGAGCCGGTCAGGATGTCGTGCATGTTGGGCCTGTCACCGCGGCCGTTGACGATCTCCCCCTTTTCGGTCAGCGCGGTCTCTTTACTGATGTTGTTCTTGCCGTGCAGCTCGGCCAGATCCTTGGCGACGACCACGCCCTTGGCGTTCCGCCACGGCCCCGTGCCGATGCGGTCGCGGGCGTTCACGGCGCCGGGCCCCTGAGTGCTCAGATAGGCGCGCCAGGTCCTCCCGCCCGCGCCCGCCGCCGCCGCCAACACCTGGCAGGTCTTGTCGGCGCCGGCCAGGCCGCCGAGGTCGCCACCTTTACCGGAGCCGGCGCTGGTGATGAAGAAGTTCATATCGCTGCGTTGCCCTTGCCCACCAGCCGTTCCCCCGAACCCCAGCAGCGCCAGCACCGCCAGGATCGATAGACGTAGCGCGCGCTTCATGTCGGCCTCCCTGTCCACTCCGCTTCGACTGGCTGCAGACTGTAGCATGGGGTAGGCTGGCCGTGACGATCAGTCAGGAGGGACCATGAAGTATCTCTGCCTCGTCTACAACGAAGAGAAAGCGCTGGCCGCCATGGACAAGAGCGACTTCCTGGCCCTCGTGGGCGGCCACGTCGCGTACGGGGACGAGCTTCGCCAGAACGGCCACCTCATCGCGACCGAGGCCCTCGAGCGCGTGCACACGGCGACGACGGTACGGGTCCGCAATGGCAAGGTGTCCACCACCGACGGCCCGTTCGCCGAGACCAAGGAGCAGCTGGGCGGTTTCTTCCTCGTCGAGGCGCGGGACGATCAGGAGGCCATCCGCCTGGCCGCGGGGATCCCCTCGGCGCAGACGGGGAGCATCGAAGTGCGACCCATCAGAGACTGCCATCAGCTTCTGGCCGAGGCCGGCGTCAGTCCTCAGGAGGCCCGCGCGTCGAGGATGGCTCGGCCGAGCAAGCGGGCGCCCTCGTAGCACCTGTCGGGCGGCTCGTAGCTGAAGGCCAGGCGAATGAACTCCTCGCCGCCGCCATTGGCGTAGAACACCGGCCCCGGCGTGTACTGCACGCCGGCTTCGCCGGCCCGGGTGGCCAGCCGCCCCTGATCGACGCCGCGCGGCAGCCGGAGCCAGAGGAAAAAGCCCCCTTCGGGACGACTGACGATAGCGTCGGTGCCGCCCAGCAGCTCGTCCAGGCCCGCCAGCATAGCGTCGCGCTTGGCCCGATAGACGTCGATCAGGAGCCGGACGTGCGGCTCGAGGTGCTCGCGCAGATAGTAGGTGGCCACACGCGACATGAACGGGTTCACGCCGCCGCCGAAGAGGAAGCTCTGGAAGGCCGGGATCATCGCCGGCGGCGCGCACAGCCAGCCCAGGCGAACGCCGGCGCCGAGGATCTTGGAGAGCGTGCCGGCGCGGATCACCCGGCCCCCCTGGTCCAGAGCGAAGAGCGGGGGCAGGGTCTCGCCTTCGAACCGCAGCTCGCCATAGGCGTCGTCCTCGAGGATGAGGGTGTCGTACTCGTGAGCGAGCCCGATCAGCTCCCGGCGCCGGCGGAGCGACTGGCTCGGTCCCGCGGGGTTCTGAAAATTCACGATCGTGTAGATGAGCTTGCACCGGCGGCCCCGGCGGCGGAGCGTCTCCAGCCGGTGCCGCACGGCCTCGGTCACGATGCCTTCGGCGTCGACCGGCACGTCGAGGATCTCGGGGCCGTGCCGGCGCAGCGTATTGAGCGAGCCGGCGAACGTGGGCGCCTCCGCGATGACGGGGTCGCCGGGATCGATGAAGGCGCCGAACGCCAGGGCCAGGGCCTGGCCCGAGCCGTTCGCCACGATGATGTTCTCCGGCTCGGCCCGAAACGCCTCGAACCGCTCGTACTTGTGGCAGATCAGCTCGCGCAGGCCGCGATACCCCTGGGGCTCGCCGTAGGTCATGGCGGCGGGGCCTTCGTCCTTCAGCATCCTGGCCGTCGCTTCCACCATCCCGTCGTAGGGAAACGACGCGGGATCGGGGTATCCGCCACCGAACTCGTAGCGCACGCTCTGCGAGGGCCGGGGCGTTGCCACCGCCATGCCCCACCCGATACGCGCGCGCACCGCCAGCAGAGACTCGAAGGCATGAGTCGTCGTCGTCATGCTAGACAGGATACGCCATGCTGACGGCGGGCCGCACCGACGTGCTGCTCCTGGTGAACGCGATCACCGGGCAGTTCATCGCCGGTCTGGCCACCCGCATCTTCGTCGTGTCCCTGCCCACGATCGCCGCCGCGTTGAACGCCGACATCCTGGCCGTCTCCTGGGCCCTCATCGCCTATCAGCTCGCTGGCATCTCGCTGTCCATCGTCTTCGGCCGGCTGGGCGATATCCATGGGCGCTACGCGATCTACGGCGGCGGCTTCGCCGTCATGACCGTCAGCTCGCTGCTCTGCGGCCTGGCGCCCGGCGTGGGCTGGCTCATCGCCTTCCGGCTCGCCCAGGGCATCGGGGCCGCCATGATCGCCTCGGCGGCGCGCGTGCTGGCCATGGACGCCATGCCGGAGGGGGCCGAGGGCCGGGCCAACGGGTTCATGACCATGTCGTTCCACGGCGGCGTGCTGCTGGGACCGCCGGTGGGCGGCCTGCTCATCGACGTGCTGAGCTGGCGCTGGACCTTCTTTCTCCTCGTCCCCATCGGCGTGGCGGGCCTGGCCTTGACCGCCCTGCGCGCGCGGGGTCGCCGGCAGGCGCCGGCCGCGGCCTCCACGTCGGTGGACTACGTCGGGGCCGCGCTGCTCGTCGTCCTGACCGGGGTGCTGGCGCTGCTGGTCGACCAGCGGAGCGCCGAGGCGATCGGGATCGGCCAGCAGAACGTGATGGTCGTCGCCTTCGCCCTCGGCCTCGTGGGGTTCCTCGCCCACCAGCGGCGGGCGGTGAACCCCGTGCTGAACCTCGCCCTGTTCCGGATCCGCATGTTCGCCTTCAGCGTCCTGAGCCTGCTCGCCTACGCCATCACCAGCGGCGTGCTGACGTTCGTGCTGCCCTTCTACATCCAGAACGTCCTGCACCTCTCCCCGTCGTTCATGGGCCTGCTCTTCCTGTCCGCGCCCGTCTTGACCATGAGCCTGGCCCCCGTGGCCGGCCAGCTCACCGACCGCATCGGGCCTCGGTTCCCCGCCTCGCTGGGGCTGGCCATGATCATGGCGGCCTTCGGTCTGGGGCTGCTGTTACAGGTCGACTCGCACTGGCTGCTGCCCGCGCTGGTGCTGGCCGGCACCGGTCTCGGTCAGGGTTTCTTCAACACGCCCAACCAGACGGCGATCATCGGCTCCGTCCCCCGAGAGTATCGCGGGTTCGCCACCGGCCTGGTGCAGATGATGTTCGGTGTGGGATCGCTGCTGGGCATCTCCCTGGGGGGCCTGCTGCTGACCGTGATGTTCCGGCACTACGCGGGCATCCCCGGCGCCACGCCGAGCGCCGAGGTGCCGGGACCGTTCGTGGCGGCCATGCGGGCGACCTTCGCAGCCTGTCTCGTCCTCATGACCCTCGCCCTGGCCGCCTCGTTCATGCGCGGGGGACGACGCGTGGAGGCCGCCGCCCTCCACTGACAGCGCGATCGCCGCCTACCTCGTACCCTCTGGTCGATGCGCTGGGAAAGCTGCCTCACGCTTACGAGCGATCCCACGGCCGATCGGGAGCGCACAGAACCGCTCGGCTGGGCACTTTGTCAGGATCTTAGGTGTGATCCCTTCTCCACAGCGTGCCCCGCCCCCCTTGAGGACGTTCAGGGTCACATCGGGATACTTGGAAATCTGCTCCGGCATCAACGCGGAGCTCATTGCCGGGGGCTGACCGGCGCCGCCGGAGCTCGCTGGTGCAGCTGCGCGTGTCTCACGTCGCGCCTTGGCGGCCGAGCAGAGACTTGAACCACGCGAGCTCATCATTCATCAGCGTTTTGTAGTCCCTGCGGAACAGGGCAACTACGGCGTGCCCCACAGCGCCGGCCGGCGGGACGTAGGACATCGTGATGTCCACGCGGGTGGTGCCGTCTCGGTTTTCTCTGAAGCGAATACTGCCGGCGTGCTCAACGACTGACTCGGGCACTGTCTCCCATTCGATGACGCGGTCCGTCCCGAATTTCGTGATGACGGTGATCCACTCGATGGGGTCGTCCTCCGGGCCGCCAATGGTCCAGCGATGGCGATCTAGGGCGATCTCCTCGACCTCCCGGACATGCGGGATGACCCGATGCCAGTTTTGGTGTCGCATCCAGAACGCAAAGACCTCGTGGACCTGGGCAGTGACATTGACCGTCTTCCGAATCGTGATGGCATCCCGGCTGATCGTGGAGGGGGGAGGCGGGTTGCTGAGCCGCCTCACCAGGAGGCTGAGGGCGACGACGGCTAGGGCACCGCTGATCCGAATCGCGCCCGGCTGTCGCGCCCGCGTCCAAATTTTCTTCCCGAAACGTTTCGCGATCTCATGATGGATTGGGTCCATTTGCGCGATCCGGGATCGGATCTTCGTGAGCCGCTCGGCCGCTCGTGTTCGCACATCGCTGAAGGCGACGTCGAGCGCACGTGCGGTGTGGCCGACCAGACTCGACACCGCGCCCCGGTTGATCGCGCCCCGGTGCCTTCCGCCCCGAGGATCGAACAGGTTTGGGGCGAAGCCTGACGGCCGCACCTCAACTCGCCAGCTTCAGCGTACGGGTTGGCCGACGCACGCCCTGGACTTTCATCGTCGTGCTCCCCACTTTCGCCGCCCTGCCACGAAGAAAAATTTATCCCATCGAACTCGATGGGACTCCCGAGCAAAGCTCATGCCGACGGTCGTGGGCCTGCTCGCGCGTGCCAAGGCACGGGTCGGGCTCCGGTGCCGGCTCTGATCCGAGCCGGGAGGCGACGGGCACACGCCTTGCCACTACCTCGAACTCCCCAGCGATCCACCAAGAACGACCACGACGCCGATTCCGAGGAGAACGTGAGCGGCGTAGTACAAGTACCTAAGCCATGTATTCAGGCGCTCCAGAGCCTCGCGTTCCTCGCCCAGTTCGTCGGCGTTTGTGACGACGGCGTTGATCTCCCTCTGCAATTCTTCACCGCGATAGAAGAAGACCGCAGTCTCCATGCGGTGGATCTTCTTGAAGAAGTGAAGATTCTCTTCCTCGACCATCGCCCGACTGACCAAGCGTCCTGCGAGCGCGACGAGGATTCCGAGGAGCCACGGTGTTAGTGCCAGAGCCCGAACCCCCGGTGTCAGAGCACCCAAGATCTGATGCGAACCGAGGATTCCGGCACCCATGAGCCCAATGGCCCATGTCAACATCTTGTCAGTGTGTTTCTGCGACTCCGCGGCAAGACGATGCCCGTCTCGTAGATCCTGGGCGTATTGCCGACTGACGCGCTCGTAGAACTCGGGATCAGCGCTCATCGCCTGCCGCCGCTCAACCAGCGCGGATCGATGATGTCGGGGAGGAGACAACGCGATGCCTGACATGGCCCGAGTATTCGCCGGTCGCTCGCTGAAGTCCGGCCACACGTCGGGATCGGTGAGGCGTCCGATCAAGCCCCTGGCGCTTCGGGCGCCGTAGAATCGGCGGGATCAAAGTCGATCTCCGTGGCGAGAGCCTCGGTCACGCGCCACCCGCCGAGAATGCGCTCGAGCTCGCGGACGTCGGCGATTGGACCGTGCTCGGCACGGAACCTGATGATTGCCGCCGCTCGCTCGGGCCCGAGGCCCGGCAGCTCCAGGAGCTCAGCGGGATTTGCGAGATTGATTCTGACCTTGTGCGACATGTCCTGCCCTCCAGCGAAACGCGAGGATGGCGGAAAGCAGAGGGCTGTCCGCGGGCCTCACCACGGGGCATACGCAGCTCCCGATCGGGGCTCGAGCTCGGAACGGTGAAACAAATCTGCGCCTCCCCTGGCGGACTGTCAAGCGCCGTTGACCGTCCGTCGGGCGAGTGTGTCTTGCGCCCCCGCCGCCGGGAGAGCACAATGCGCGGTTATGGCCCACGACGTCAGCCTGTTGCGCGATATCGCGCTGGGCATCGTGTTCGCCGCCGCCGCCGCCCACCTCGCCCGCCTCATCCGCCAGCCGCTGATCCTGGGCTATATCGCGGGCGGGGTGCTGCTGGGCCCGCTGGGCTTCCGGCTGATCACCAGCGACGAGAGCATCGGCCTCATCTCCGAGATCGGCCTGATCCTCCTGCTGTTCATCATCGGCCTCGAGATCGACGTTCGCGAGCTCCGCCGCCTGGGGCGCTCCACGCTCGTCCTGGGTGTCACCCAGTTCGGGATCAGCGTGCTCCTGGGCCTGCCGTTCTTCGCCTGGCTCGGTTACGCCGCCACCGGGCGGTTCGACCTCGTGTACCTGGCCGTGGTGACCTCGTTCAGCTCCACGCTGATCGTCGTCAAGCTCCTGCGCGACAAGTTCGAGCTGAACGTGCTCTCCGGCCGCCTCACCCTGGGCATTCTCATCGTCCAGGACGTGTGGGCCATCCTGTTCATGGCCGTCCAGCCGAACCTGACCAATCCCGGCCTCACGCCCATCGCCGGCTCCATCGCGGGCGGGGCCCTCCTGGTGCTGGTCGCCTTCCTGCTCAGCCGCTACGCGCTGGCCCCGCTCTTCGAGGCCTCGGCCCGGCGCCCCGAGCTCGTGCTCCTCTCCTCGGTCGCGTGGTGCTTCGTGGTGAGCGGCCTGGCCGAGCGGATGGGGCTGTCGCCCGAGATGGGCGCGCTGATCGCCGGGCTCAGCATCTCGGCGTTCCCGTACGGCGCCGACGTCATCTCGAAGATCACCGGCGTGCGGGACTTCTTCGTGACCCTGTTCTTCGTCACGCTCGGCATGAAGGTGGCCATGCCCACGGCCACGGTGCTCGCGCACGCCGTCCTCATCGCCGCCTTCGTGCTGGCCAGCCGGCTCGTCGCCGTCGTGCCCGCGGTCACGCTCTTGGGCAACGGCGCCTACGCCGGCGTGGTGGCAGCCCTCAACCTGGCCCAGATCAGCGAGTTCTCCCTGGTCATCCTCGCCCTGGGGGCCGGCTATGGGCACGTCTCGGCCGGCGCCCGCGAGGTCATCCTGACCACCATGATCCTCACCTCGCTCGTCTCCACGTACGTGATCGGGGCCAACGATCGTCTCGCCCGCCTGCTGCTCCGGCCGTTCGCCGGACGGCCCGGCGCGCCGGCTACGACGGCGGCCGGGGACAACGGCGGGGCCCCGCCGCGCGACCTCATCCTTCTGGGCAACTATCGCATCGCTCAGAGCGTGCTCGACCTGGTCGAGCAGCGGGCTCCCCACCTGCTGCCGCGCATCATGGTGGTCGACTACAACGCCATCCGGGGACGGGCGGTCCTGGGGCGCGGGTTCCACTGGGTGTACGGCGACCTCGCCCACCCCGAGGCCCTGGGGCACCTCGGCCTCGAGCACGCCCGGGTCATCGTCACGACGATTTCCGACACCTTCCTGAAGGGCATCACCACGCGGCGCCTCGTCGCCAACCTGCGCCGGCTGGCCCCCACGGCGCTGATCGTGATGACGGGGGAAGAGCGCATCGACGCCGAGGAGCTCCTGCGCGGGGGCGCCGACCATGTCCTCATTCCCGGGGAGATCACCGGGGAGCGCGCGCTGGAGCTCCTGCAGGCGCACGGCGACCGTGCGGCGACGGACGAGCTTCCCCCGCGCGCCCGTCTCGGCTAAGCTGGCGTCTCCCGGGCGGGCGCCGCCGGCGCCCACCCGACACTCCGCGACAGGGGGAAGACCATGCGCGTCACCGCCGCGGTGCTCTACGACGTCAACAAGCCGTACTCGGTCGAAGCGGTGGAGCTGGATCCGCCCCGGCGCGGCGAGGTGCTGGTCAAGATCGAGGCGGCCGGGGTGTGCCGAAGCGACCTGCACTTCCAGCGGGGCGAGGCCACGATCGCCCTGCCCGCCGTGCTGGGCCACGAAGGCGCCGGCACCGTGGCAAGCGTGGGCGATGGGGTGAGCGTGGTCAAGCCCGGCGACCGTGTGATCCTGAGCTTCGTGCCCAATTGCGGCCACTGCCACTCCTGCGAGAGCGGACGGCCGCATCTGTGTGACGAGCACGCACGCACGACCGGCCGGCTGTTCGACAACACGTCCCGCCTGCACACGCTGGCCGGTCAGGACTGCGCGCACATGGGCAAGGTGGCCTGTTTCGCCGAGTACGCCGTCGTGCCCGAGATGGGCTGCATCCCCGCGCCGGCCGCCCTGGAGTTTCCCCAGCTCGCCCTGATCGGCTGCAGCGTCACCACCGGGGTGGGCGCCGCCGTCTTCAACGCCCGCGTGCAGCCGGGCGATCGCGTGGCGGTGATCGGCTGTGGCGGCGTCGGCCTCAACATCGTGCAGGGCGCGCGCCTGGCCGGGGCCACGACGATCGTGGCCGTGGACGTCAAGGACACCGCCCTGGCCTTCGCCCGGCAGTTCGGGGCCACCCACACGGTGAACCCCCGGCGAGAGAACGCGGTGGCACGGGTCCAGGCCCTCACCGAGGGCGGCGCTCACTACGCCTTCGAGGCGTACGGCGGCGGGGCTACCACCCGGATGGCGGTGGACATGCTGCGCAAGCGCGGCACGGCGGTCATCGTGGGCATCGCGCCCAACGGCGACGCCGCGCCGATCGAGCCCGTCGTGCTGACGCGCGGCGAGAAGACCATCACCGGCAGCTATTACGGCTCGGCCCACCCGCGCCAGGACATGCCGCGCATCGCCGACTGGGTCGAGCGCGGCCTGCTCGACGTCGCCAGCCTGGTGACGCGGCGCTATCGCCTGGCCGAGATCAACCGCGCCTACGAGGACATCGAGACCGACGCGGTCGGCCGCGGCGTCATCACCTTCGCCTGAGCCATCCGGCCGCGCCGGTCGCCGCGATCAGTGCGCGAGCGGATCGGGGCGCAGCTGGAAGTGCACGGCCAGGGGCCGCGTGCCCTTGCCGCCTTCCTTGAGCCAGGGGGTGCGATCGCCGCTGGTCGTCCACAGACCCCGGCCCCCGAGCGCCCGCCCAGCCTTCATGGCGCTACTCCTCTGCGAGGGGATCATACGCCAGCGGGATTAGCCGCGGAAGTAGCCGACGACGATGCCGAGGGAGACCACGCTCAGGCCGATCACCGTGACGACGAATCCGGCGCCCCCGATGTAGAACCAGGGCAGCACGCGGCGCCGGCCGGCCTCGTCCAGTCGCGCGTGCAGCGAGGCCGGGCGCAGCCACCAGCGCGGCTCCAGCGCGTTCACCGCGCCGAGCCCCCGGGCCAGCACGATGTGGTACCCGAGCGCCGCCGGCAGCCCGAACAGGAGTCCCGCCCCGGTGACCAGCGTCCCCGCGGCCAGCAGGGAGGTCCAGGCCACCAGGGTCGCGGCGACGAGACAGACCACCAGCCCCAGCACGATCAACAGCTCGAACACGCCTCGATCGTACTCGTGGTCGGCTCGCCCCTCGCGCTAGAATCGCGGCGATGGAGTGTTCGTTCCCCATCGTCCGCCGCCCGCCGGCGGGCAGGCGCACGCCGGTGCTGGTGAGCGTGCCCCACTACGGCACCCAGCCGCTGCCCCACATCACCCGGGACGACTACCGTGAGCCGTGGTTCGAGACCTTCGCCTATGGCTTCGCCGACACCTTCGCGGGCGATCTCTACGCCGACCTGTACCAGCACGGGGCCACCGTCCTGGCCACCCCGTTCTCGCGCATCTTCGTCGACCTCAACCGGCGCCGCGATGACTTCGAGCACTGCGACGGCGAAGTGCGCTCCCGACGCGGCGTGGTGCGCACGCACACCATGCGGGACGTACCGATCTTCGCCCGCCCCCTCGGGCTCGCCGATCTCGAGGCGCGCCTGCGGACGCTCTACGACCCCTACTACGCCACCCTGGAGGAGCTGCTCACCGACCTGCGGCGGACCTGGGGCTACGCGATGCTCCTGGACGGCCACACCGGCAGCCCGCGGCGCATGAAGGACCACCAGGTGATCATCGGTACCTGCCACGACGCGACCTGCGACCCGCAGCTGGCGGCGGCCGTGGCCGCGGTCTTCCGGCGTCACGGCTTCGAGGTGCACCAGAACGTCAGCGGCTACGCCGGGGGCAACATCGTGGCCACGTACGGCCAGCCCCAGGCCCGGCGCGTGCACGCGCTCCAGCTGGAGATCAACGCGTCACTGCTGATCACCACGACCCGCGAGGAGTTCATCGCCCAGGTGACACGCGGCGAGATCCCGGCCAAGGCCGAGGCCAACATCGCCCGGATCCGGGAATGCCTGCGTGAGGTGCTGGCCGCCGTGCCTGCGGTCCTGGCCAACGTCAACGGCTCGTAGCGGCCGGTCAGCGCTGGCCGCCGCCCAGCAGGCGCCGCACATCGCGCGCGACGGCGACGCAGATGACGAGCACGCCCGGCCCCAGGACGGCGACCGTCAGCCACGTGAGCACATCCCAGACCGTCACGGCCGCCGGCCCAGGACGCGTCCCACAGCGTAGCCGAGCGCGGACACCGGCACCGCAGCGAAGAGCGCGTACTCCCGTAGCAGCGTCAGCCCCACGGCGTCCAACCGGCGTGTCTCCAGATCGAGATCCGGCGCCCCCCAGACGTGGATGACGGCGTAGAAGAGCAGCACCGCCAGCAATCCGCCCCAGGAGGCCAGGGCGCCGGCCAGCGGCACTGGCCGGCCCGCCAGGAACAGGCTGGCCAGCGTCGGCACCAGCAACGTGGAGGTCAGGATCGTGGCCATGAACGCCCACGCTTCCTTGATGCGCTCGAAATAGACCCCGAGCACCACGCACACCGCCGCCGAGGCCAGCATGGCCACTCGCGTGTAGCGGATGAGCTGCCGGTCGTCGAGGTTCTGCCGGACGAGAGGACGGTAGATGTCGTAGACCAGGTTCCCGGCCGCGACCAGGAAGTAGGAGTCCACCGTGGACATGGCCGCGGCGAGGCAACCGCCCAGGAAGAGACCGGAGAGGCCCACCGGCAGGTAGAGCGGGACGAGGCGCAGGAGCACCTGGTCGCGTGGCGTGTCCGCCGGCAGCACGCCGGTGGCCATCATGGCCCCGCCGGCCATTCCCACCGAGGTGGTGGCCCAGTCGTAGGCGCCCCAGACGAGCAGCCCCACCAGGAACGCGTTGCGGATGGCGGCGCTGTCGCGGGCGGCCAGCATGCGCTGGTAGAACAGCGGCTCCACGAGCACGCTCACGGCGGTCAGGGCATACGCGGCGGTGTAGAGCGGGGGGGCCGAGCCGAGCGGCGCGAAGGCTGCCTCGCCCAGCGTGGCGCGGACGCCGGCGAAACCGCCCACGGCGCCCAGGATGAACGGCAGCGCCACGGCCAGCGACACGCACATGATGGCGAACTGCGCGGTGTCGGTCAGCACGTCCGCCCAGGCCCCGCCCATGGCCACGTAGACGACCGAGACGGCGCTGCCCAGGCAGGCGCCCAGCCAGAGGGGAAGACCGAACATCACCTCGCCGATGGCGGCCAGGCCCATGATGGCCAGCACGGGCAGCGCGTAGAGGAAGGAGGCGATGGCGGCGGCCAGCTGGGTCGGCCGCCCGTAGTGCTGCCCCAGCAGGTCGGCCAGCGACAGCGCGTCGCGGCCCGCGAGCCGGCGCGCCAGCAGCACCCCCGTGAGCAGCAGGGCGATCGTGTACGGGCGCCCGTAGGTGAACCAGACCACCACGCCTTCGCGCGACGCGTCCCCGCTGTCGCCCAGGAGGGAGTCCAGCCCGTAGTACGACGAGACCAGCGTGCAGACCAGGATCGGCGTCGTCAGCGAGCGTCCGGCGAGGAAGAAATCCCGGTAGGCTTTGACGCGCCCGGCCAGGAGGACGCCGATGGCGATCATCGAGGCGAGGTACGCCGCCACGACGGCCAGGTCCACGGGCCGGAGGAACTGCGTCACGTGCCGGTCCATAATACCCGCGTGGACCCGCTTTCCGAATTCCGCCTGGACGGCGAGGTGGCCGTGGTCACCGGCGGCGCCAGCGGCATCGGCCGGGTGGTGGCCGAGGCCTTCGCCGCCGTCGGCGCCCGCGTCGCCATCTTCGACGTGGCCGCGTCCGAAGGCGTCCACCGGGTCGACGTCGCGGACGAGGCGCAGGTCCGGGAGGCCTTCGCCGACGTCGTCGCGCGGCACGGCCGGCTCGACGTCCTCTTCAACAATGCCGGCATCGCGATCCGCCGGCCCACCACCGAGCTCGCGCTCGAGGACTGGAACCGGGTCGTGGCCGTGAACCTCACCGGCGTCTTTCTCTGCGCGCGGGAGGCCGCCCGGCACATGCTGGCCGGTGGACGGGGCGGACGGATCGTCAACACCGCGTCCATCATGGGATTCTCGGGCGGCGGCCTGTACCCCAACATCTCCTACCAGGCGGCGAAGGGCGCCGTCGTCAACATGACCCGAGCCCTGGCCGTGGAGTGGGCGAGCCGGGGCATCCGCGTGAACGCGATCGCGCCCACCTGGGTCCGCACGCCACTGACCCGCAGCATCACCGACAACCCCGAGCTGGTCCACCGCATCGAGCAGATGACGCCCATGGGCCGGCTGGCCGAGCCCCACGAGATGGTCGGGGCGGTCCTGTTCCTGGCCTCCCGCGCCTCCGCCATGGTCACCGGCCACGTGCTGGCCGTCGACGGTGGCTTTCTCGCCCAGTGATCCGACCTCGAGAGGAGCACACACGATGAAATGGTGCCGATTCCGGTCAGCCCGGACGGCTGCGGCCTACGGCGTCGTCGAAGGCCACACCGTGATCGAGGTGGCCGGGAGCCCGTTCGAGGGCTACACGCCGACGTCGACCACGCTGCCGCTACAGGAGGTGACGCTGCTGGTGCCGGTGATGCCTCCGACCTTCTACGCCGCCGGCGTCAATTACCGCGAGCACGTCACCGAGATGGCCCACCGCCGGGGGGTGAAGCCCGAATTCCCGCCCCAGGCCGACGTCGGCTACCGCGCCAACAACGCCCTGATCGCCACCGACGAGCCCATCGTCATCCCCCGGGACGCGACGGATCAGGTCCAGTACGAAGGCGAGCTGGTGGTGGTGATCGGCAAGCGCTGCAAACGGGTGTCGGACGCCGAGGCGCTCGACTACGTTTTCGGCTACACGATCGGCAACGACGTGAGCGAACGCACCTGGCAGCGCGGGGACCGGACGCTGTGGCGGGGAAAGAACACCGACACGTTCAAGCCGATGGGCCCCTGGATCGTCACCGGCCTCGATCCCGACGACCTCCACGTCACCATCCGGCTCAACGGCAAGACGATGTTCACCTACGCCGTCAAGGACGCGATCTTCGGCGTGCGCCAGTTCATCAGCCGCATGAGCCAGTACCTGACGCTCTGCCCCGGCGACGTGCTGTGGATGGGCACCGATGGACCGACCGAGAACATGAAGGATGGCGACGTCGTCGAGGTGGAGATCCCGGGGATCGGCGTCCTGCGCAACCCGGTCGTGCGCGAGCGCTAGACGCCGGCCGGGACCTGGGCGACGGTCGGAGCGTCGCCGGCCACGGTGGTGCGGCGCATGTCGCGCGGCTGGCTCTGGTCGTAGCGGCGGCCGCGGTGCATCACCTGCCGGTTGTCCCACATGACGAGGTCCCACTGGCGCCACGCGTGGGCGTAGACGAACCGCGGCTGGGTGGCGTGCTCGGTGAGGTCCCGGAGCAGGATGCGCGCCTCGGGCATCGGCATGCCGACGATGGCGCCGGCGTGAGAGGCCAGGTACAGCGACCTGCGGCCCGTGACCGGATGCGTGCGCACCAGCCGCTGACGCACGGGCCGGAACATGGCCCGCTCCTCCTCCGTGAAGTCGACCATGCCGAGCGCGCCCCGCGAGTACATCAGGGAATGCTCGCAGACGAGGTCCTCGAGGTCGGCCTTGGTCTCGGGATCGAGCGCGTCCCAGGCCGCCCGCATGTCGGCGAACTCGGTGTTCCCGCCCCGCGGATTCACCACCCGGGCGGAGAGCAGCGAGTACTTGGCGGGGATGGCCCGGAACGAGCTGTCCGAGTGCCAGAGCAAGTTGCCCAGATTGAACCAGTGCTGGCGAGAGTCCGCGGCCAGGGGCCGGCCGTCGCGGCCGAGGTTCGAGACGTCGTTCATGCCGACGGGCAGGCGTCGGTCCGCCGGCCGGGTGATGTTGCCGCCGCGGGCGTCCTCCAGGGGACCGAAGTTCCGGCTGAACGCCATCTGCTGCTCGTCGGTGATCCGCTGGTCCCGGAAGACCAGCACCGCGTAGCGATCCATCCCCGCCTCGATGGCCGCGACCTCCTCGCGCGCCAGGGGCCGGGCCACGTCGATCCCGCACACCTCCCCGACGAACACCGGATGGAGCGGGCGGATGGCGATGTTCATCGGGGGCAAGCTTAGCGGATGCGGCCGGCCGGCGCCATCGCCTGACGCCCTCGTCAGGCGACCGGCCGCGCCGGCGTATACTACCGCGCGGGGAAGCGCAGGCCCGTCCCGCAGGAGGCGAGGATGCTCGACGTCCCGTTCCGTCCGGCCCGACAGCTCGCCGCCGATATCACGAAGAAGCGCATCGGCTGTCTCGAGCTCCTCGATCTCTATCTGGCGCGCGTCGACAAGTACGACGGCGCGCTGAACGCGGTGGTCGTGCGCGACCGCGACCGGGCGCGCGCCCGCGCGCGCGCCGCCGATCGCGCGCTGGCCCGGGGCCGGGCCTGGGGCCCGCTGCACGGCGTGCCCCTGACCGTCAAGGAGTCGTTCGACGTGGTCGGCCTGCCCACCACCTGGGGCGTGCCGGCCTTCAAGGATCGCATCGCCACGACCAACGCCGTCGTCGTGGACCGGCTGCTCGGGGCCGGCGCCGTCCTCTTCGGCAAGACGAACGTCCCTGCCTACCTCGCCGACTGGCAGAGCTTCAACGCCATCTACGGCACCACGAACAATCCCTGGGACGTCTCCCGCGCCCCCGGGGGATCCTCCGGCGGCGCCGCCGCCGCCCTGGCCGCCGGCCTCACGGGGCTGGAGGCCGGCAGTGACATCGGCTCGTCCATCCGCAACCCGGCGCACTTCTGCGGGGTCTATGGCCACAAGCCGACGTGGGGCATCGTGCCCCGCACCGGTCAGGCCTTGCCCTGGCAGACGGCCCCCGTGGACATCGACGTGGTGGGCCCCCTGGCCCGCAGCGCCGACGATCTCTCCCTCGCCCTGTCGGTGATGGCGGGGCCGGAGCCCATCGAGGCGGCTGGCTGGCAGCTCAAGCTGCGCCCGGCGCGACAGAAGCGCCTGCGCGACTTCAAGGTGGCGTTCATGCCCGACGCCCCCGGCTTCCCCGTCGATCGCGACGTGGGCGATAGGCTGCAGGCCCTGGCCGACTTCCTGGGCCGGCAGCGGGTGCGAGTCGACGATCGCGCTCGCCCGGTGATCGACACCGGCGAGGCCTGGCGGGTCTACGTCCGGCTGCTGCGCGCGGCCACGTCGGACCGGCAGAGCGACGCCGACTTCGACACGAACGTGCAGATCGCCCGAGGCCTGGCGCCCGACGACGAGCGGTATTTCGCCTGGGCCACCCGCGCGGCGGTGCTCTCCCACCGCGACTGGCTGGCCGCCAACGAGGCGCGCCATCGGATGCGCCTGGCCTGGGCCCGGTTCTTCGCCACCTGGGACCTGCTGCTCTGTCCCGTCGCCGGAACCGCGGCCTTCCCCCACGACCAGCAGGGCGAGCGTCACGAGCGGACGATCGTCGTCGATGGCCGGCGCGTGCCCGTGACCGACCACCTCTTCTGGGCCGGCTTCAGCGGCGCCTGCTATCTGCCGTCGACGGCCGTGCCCTGCGGGTTCACGCCAGCCGGGCTCCCCGTGGGCGTGCAGATCGTCGGGCCGGAGTACGGCGACCTCACGTGCCTGGCCTTCGCACGGCTGCTGGAACGAGAATTCCAGGCCTTCGTGCCGCCGCCCGGGTACGCGTGATGATCACGCACACCGCTCGGGACGCCTCCACCCCGGTGGACATCGCGCGGGCGCTGGCCCCGCGCATCCGGGCCCGCGCCGACGAGATCGAGGCCGCGCGCCAGCTGCCGCCCGACCTCGTCCTGGACATCGCCAGAGCCGGGTTGTTCAAGGTAGCCCTGCCGGAAGCCGAGGGCGGGCTGGGCGCCGACATCCTCACCACCCTGCGCGTGATCGAGGAAGTGGCCCGGGCCGACGGCTCCACCGGGTGGTGCCTGGCCATGGGCATCAACAGCTTCCGCCAGAGCGCCCAGTTCGCGCCCGAGGTCCGCCGGAAGCTGTTCCACAGCGACCCGGTGGGCGTGTCGGCCGGATCGGCGAATCCCCGGGGACAGGCCGTCGCCGTGCCGGGCGGCTACCGGGTCACCGGGCACTGGCTCTTCGCCAGCGGCTGCATGCACTCGTCCCTGCTCCACGGCGCCTGCAAGGTGTTCGACGGCGACACGGCGCGCCTGCGGCCCAACGGCGACCAGGACGTGCGGATCGCCTATTTCCATCCGAAGTCGATCGCCCGCATCGTCGACACCTGGCACGTCAGCGGTATGCGGGGCACCGGCAGCCACGACATCATCGTGGAGGACGTGTTCGTCCCCGAGGAGCACACCTTCTCGGCGCTGGATCGCCGCGCCCGCGTCACCGGGCCCATGAATCGCATGCACGGCTTCGACCTGGCCGGCTGCGGCTTCTGCTGCGTGGGGCTGGGCGTGGCCCGCGCCGCCATCGACACGTTCGTCGAGCTGGCGCAGACCAAGATCCCCCGCTCGGCGTCCGGACTGCTGCGCGATCGGGTCATGGTGCAGGCCCAGGTGGGCGAGGCCGAGGCCCTGCTGCGCTCGGGACGGGCCCTGCTCTTCGAGGTGGTGCAGGAGATGTGGGAGACGGTGCTGGCCAAGGAGTTCGTCAGCGAGGGCCAGCGCTCCGAGCTGCGCATGGCCATGACCCACGCCGCCCAGAGCGCGGCTCGGGCCACCCACATGGTGTGCACGGCCGCCGGGACCACTTCGATCTTCAACGCCAGCCCGCTCGAGCGGTACGCACGCGACGCCGAGGTCGTCACCCGCCACAACCAGCTGCAGTTCGTGAACTACGAGGCGGTGGGACGCACGCTGCTCGGCCTCGAGTCGAACAGCCCGCTGTTCTAGGGCCGTTGGCCGTCGCCGCGTTCCGCATCCGGAGCTTTCGCTTCCAGTGGTCCGCCGACCTGCTGACCTCGTGGGCCTTCGAGATGGAGAGCCTCGTCCTGGGCTGGTACGTGCTGGTCCAGACGGGCTCGGTGCTCTGGCTGACCGCCTTCGCTTCGCTTCAGTACCTGGGCACGCTGGCCGCGCCGATGGTCGGGGTCCTGGGCGACCGCCTGGGAGGGCGGGTCATGCTGTGCGCGATGCGGAGCGTCTACGCCAGCCTGGCCGGGCTCCTGACCCTTCTGGCCCTGACCGGGCTCCTCACCCCCGCCTGGGTGCTGGTCGTCGCGGCATTCGGCGGCGTGGTGCGCCCGAACGATCTCGTGATGCGCAACACCCTCATCGGCGAAACCATCCCGGCGGCTCACTTGATGGGCGCCCTCGGCATGTCGCGGGCGACCATGGACTCCGCGCGCGTGGGCGGGGCGCTGGCCGGAGCGGGCTTCTCCACCGCTCTGGGCATCGGGCCGACCTATCTCTTCGTGACGGCCTTCTACCTGGCCAGCCTGGCCTTGACGTTCGGCGTGTCGCGCAGACCGCTGGCCCCGGATCCGGGCGCCGCGCCGCAGGGAGCGGCCCTGGCCGGCCCCTCCCGCTGGGGGGACCTCAAGGACGGCCTGGTCCGCGTGTGGACCACGCCCGAGCTGCTGGCCATGATGCTGCTGGCGTTCCTGGTCAACCTGACGGCCTACCCCGTGTCGAGCGGGCTCTTGCCCTATGCCGCCCAGCGCGTCTACCAGGTCGACGCGACCGGCCTCGGGTGGCTGCTAGCGAGCTTCTCGTTCGGCGGCCTCCTGGCCTCGATCACGACGGTGATGATGGGCGGAGCGCGCCACCCGGAACGCTCCACGCTCGTCTGCATCGTCCTCTGGTATGCGCTGCTGCTCGGATTCGGTCACGCCGGGCGCCTGGCCGTCGGTGTCCTGGCGCTCCTGCTCGCCGGATTCGTGCAGAACGTGGCCATGATCGCGATGACGGCCACCCTGCTCTCCACGGCCGGCGAGGGCTTCCGCGGGCGGGTCATGGGGGTGCGGATGCTGGCCGTCTACGGCATGCCGCTGGGGCTGCTGGGCTCCGGCGTGCTCATCGAGCAGATCGGCTTCCCCCTGACCATCACGGCCCTGTCCGTGTCCGGCCTGCTCTTCACCGTCATCATCGGGATCCGGTGGCGACCGAACCTCTGGTCGGGGCGGCGGCAGCCCGGACGGGCGGCATCCGTGCCGCAAGGTGTGTCATGATCGGGGCGGCCGCCAGACAGGAGGAGACCGCGATGATCGAGGTTCGCCGGCTGGGACCGGAGATCGGCGCCGAGGTCCGGGGGATCGACGTCAAGACGCTCGACGATGCGCGCTTCGCCACGATCTATCGCGCCTGGCTCGACTCCAACGTCCTCGTGGTGCCGGACCAGGAGCTGCAGATCGACGACTTTCTGACGTACAGCCGCCGCTTCGGCCTGGTGCACCCGCACCCCTCGAAGATGACGCGCCATCCCGACTATCCCGAGATCACCCTGCTGGGCGTCAACAAGTTCGGAGCGGACGGCGCCCTCGACATGGCGATCTATCGTCGGGGCGCCGAAGGCTGGCACACCGACGGGGCCTACGACCAGGAGCCCTTCAAGGCCACGCAGCTCTATGCGCTGGCCGTTCCCAGCCGGGGCGGCGATACGCTGTTCGCCAGCATGTACGCCGCCTACGAGGCGCTGCCGGCGCGGCTGAAGCAGCGCCTGGAGGGCCGGCGGGGGGCGTTCACCTACGGCGGTCGCCGAAAGGCCACGGCCCTGCTCGACGAGGCGGACCGCGACTGGACGCCGGTCTTCCACCCCATCATCCGCACCCATCCGGAGACGGGGCGAAAGGCCCTCTACTTCGATCCCGGCAAGATCGTGAGAATCGAGGCACTCGACGCGGCGGAGAGCGACGCGGTGATCGAGGAGCTGACCGACTGCATGATCCAGCCCCAGGCCCAGTACCGGCACCGGTGGCGCAAGGGCGACATCGTGATCTGGGACAACCGCTGCTCGTACCACAAGGCGGCGGGCGACTACCCGCCCGAGGAAGACCGCATCCACTGGCGCGTCTCCATCAAGGAGCACGGCGCCGCCAACCCCTGATCGGCAAGGAGGGACCATGGACCTGGGGCTCCAGGGCAAACGCGCGATCGTCACCGGAGGCAGCCTGGGCATCGGCAAGGCCATCGCCAGGGAGCTGGCTCGCGAAGGCGCCGACGTCGTCATCGTGGCGCGCACCAAGGAACGACTGCAGGCCGCGGCGCAGGAGCTGGCCACCGAGACCAGGCGGCGGATCATCCCCCTGGCGGCCGACGTCACCAGCAAGGCGCAGGTGGACGACATGGTGGCCGAGGCGGCCCGCCAGCTCGGCGGCGTGCACATCCTGGTGAACAGCGGCTCGCCACCGGGAGGTTCGCCGGGCGCCACCGGCCCCATCGAGACCGTCGTCGACGAGGACCTGCTCCACGACTTCAACGTGAAGTACGTGGGGGCGCTGCGCTGCGCCCGCGCCGTCATCCCCCACATGAAAGAGCAGCGGTGGGGCCGCATCATCAACATCAGCGGGACCAACGCGCGGAACGCGGGGAACCTCAGCGGCGGGGCGCGTAACACGTCGCTGGTGCACCTGACCAAGACCCTGGCCGTCCAGCTCGGGCGCTTCGGGATCACCGTCAACTGCGTCCACCCGGGCCAGACGCGCACGGAGCGGACCCCGCGCCAGCTGGCGGCCCGCGCCGCCGAGCTGGGCATCACCCCCGAGGAGGTCGAGAAGCGCGACTTCGCCCCCGACGGGCCGCGCAGCAACGCCATCGGCCGCATCGTGGACGCCGCCGAGATCGCCTACGTCGCCGCGTTCCTGGCGTCCGAGAAATCGTGGGCCATCAGCGGCGAGCTGGTCGTGGCCACGGGCGGCGCAGGCAAAGCCGTGTATTACTGAGATGGGGGCCCCGACATGGCCCCCATACCCCCAACGCTCGGGGCGCCCCGGCCAAGCCGTGGCGCCCCTCGATAACCCGTGATCGCATGATCAAGACATTCTCGACTCTGTACGTGGGGCACATCGAGCTGGAGCGGTGCGGCCTGTCGGGCACGCCCGCCGATGACCGGCGGTATCCCAACGAGCGGCTGGTCGAAGTGTTCGACACGGCCGTGGCCATGGCCCGCGCGGCCGATCGGCTGGGCTACGAGACGCTGTGGCTGGCCGAGCACCACTTCCAGCACGAAGGCTACGAGTGCATCCCCAACATTCCCATGCTGGCCGTGGATCTGGCGCATCGCACCGACCGAGTCAAGATCGGCTGCGCGTTCAACATCGTCCCCACCTGGCACCCGCTGCGGCTCGCCGAGGACTTCGCCGTGGCGGACATCCTCACCAGGGGACGCGTCGTCTTCGGCGTGGGCCGCGGTTACCACTCTCGCGAAGTGGAGAGTTTCGGCAATCCCATGCTGGACGCCGAAGCCAACCGTGAGCTGTTCGAGGAGCAGGTGGAGATCATCCTCAAGGCGTTCCGGCAGGAGTCGTTCTCGCATCACGGCAAGCACTACACGATTCCTCCCGATGTGCCCTATCGCGGCTACCGGCTTCAAGACATCACTCTCGTCCCACGGCCCCTGCGCCAGCCCGTCGAGATCTGGCAACCCATCGTGAGCGGCAGCGCGCGGAGCCTGGACTTCATGGTCCGCCACGGCATCAAGGGCGTAATCTCGGCCACCGCCGAGAACGTCGTCCAGCGCTGGTTCGGCGAGTATCGGGAGGCGGCGCGCCGGCACGGCCGCGAGCTCCGGCTGGGCGAAGACCTGATCCTCGGCTTCCGGATGTCGATCGACGAGACCCCGGAGAAAGCCATCCAGCGGGCTCGCCCGTACTTCGAGGAGCACGCCAAGTTCATGGCGCCCCTCGGCATGCTGCGCTATAGCGAAGAGCTGGTCAGCGCGGTCGCGGCCCGGCAGGCGCAGTCGCCGAGCGCGGCCACGCTGGAGAACGGGGTGCGCAACCGCACATGGCTGTGCGGGCCACCCGGCGACATCATCTCCTACCTCAAGGAAGTCGAGCAGCGGTACGCCGGGCTCGAGCACGTCATGATCGGCTGGGCGCTGGGAACGCCCCGCGACGTGATGATCGAGCAGCTCACCCGGTTCGCCCGGGAGGTCATGCCGGCGTTCGGCCGGCAGCCCTAGAGCTTCGCAACCCCGGCGCGGGCGCAGTCCTCGTCTTGCTGCGCGGTGCCGCCGCCGACACCGCAGGCGCCCTCCAGGACGCCTTTGCGGATGATGGGCACCGCGCCCTGGCTCGGAATCATGTGCCCGCCCTCGGCCGCGGCGATGCCCTGGATGATCGGGCTTCCCGCGCGCTCGGCCAGCTCGCCGCTGGGCCGGGCAAAGGCGGCCGAGGCGATGGCCTTGCCCTGGGAGCCATACACGCTGCCCCAGATCGCGCCATCCATGCGATTGAACGCCAGCAACCGCCCGCCGGCGTCGCACACGGCCACGCTGATCCGGATGTTCATCTCCCGGGCCTTTTCCAGGGCTGCCTGCACGATCTGATTGGCTTCCGCGAGCGTCAGCGCCATCGTTGGTAACCTCCTTGTTGTCGCGAACCCTACCCGGGGCCTTTCACGTGGTCAAGATATCGTGCTCGGTGTATCTTCGGCGCCGGCACCCTCTATCTCGCCGAGGAGGTTTCGATGGCTCAGCCGACGTCGCCGGCGTGGATCCAGACGTTGCAGCAGCGCGCTCCGGAGCTCGCCAAGTCCTATCTGGCCCAGCGCGAGCAGATCTTGCGCGACGGCGCCATTCCCGCCAAGTACAAGCACCTGATGACCATGATGGTGGATGCGCTCCAGGCCCACCCGGACGGCGTGGCCAACATCGCCAACCGCGCCCGCGCCGCCGGCGCCTCCGAGGCCGAGATCAAGGAGGCCGTGGAGGTGACCTATCTCTTCGGTGGCACCCCTGCCCTGGTGACCGCCATGAACGCCTTCAGGGCCTAGTCCTCGGGCGCCAGCTTCCGGATCATGGTGAGCCCGGCCGGCATCCGGCTATCGCTTCGGGGTAGGAACCGGAATGCCGGGAGTCTTCACCCTGACCGAGCCCAGGTGGTTGCGGCTGGTGAAGTAGAGCGTCTGCCAGTCGTCCCCGCCGAAGGCGACGTTCGTCGTGGCGGGCGCCCCGTGGACGATGCGGCCGAGCTTCTTGCCCTGCGGGCTCAGGATCCAGATGCCGCCGGCGCCGCCGCAGTAGACGTTGCCCTCCACGTCCACCTTCATGCCGTCGGGAACGCCAGGCTCGTCGCCCGCCAGGTCGGCAAAAATGCGGTCGGTCTGTTTGGCCAGGGTGCCGTTGGGCAGGAGGTCGAAGGCCCGGATGTGGCGGCGCCGCGTGTCGTTGATGTAGAGCACCTGCTCGTCCGGCGAGAAGGCCAGGCCGTTGGGCAACACGAAGTCGTCGATGAGCAGGGTGAGCGTGCCCAGGTCGGGTGTGAGGCGATAGACCCCGGCGAACGTCAGGTCCCACTGCTCTTGCGGTAACGGACTGGTCCACGGGTCCGTGAAGTAGATGCAGCCGTCGGACTTGACCACGACATCGTTGGGCCGGTTGAAGCGCCGCCCCTGGAAGCTGTTCGCGATCACGGTGAGGCTGCCGTCGATCTCCTGCCGCGTGACCCGCCGGCTATCGTGCTCGCAGGCGAGCAAGCGGCCCTGCAGGTCCCGGGTCAGGCCGTTGGCCCGGTTCGTCGGCTCCTGAAACACCGACACCCCCTGACCCGGGACATACTTCATCCGCTTGTTGTTGTGAATGTCGCTGAACAGCAGATACCCGCCTTCCTTCCACCAGAGCGGCCCTTCGGCCGGGCCCTGGGGCCCGCCGAATCCGTCGGCCAGGTCCTGGATGGGGGCTGACGACTCGATGATTTTCTCCAGCTCCGGAGCCCATTGCTCGATTCGCTTCATGGCCATCCCTTTTCGCGCTCAGACGGTCGCCGGCTGGAACTCCAGCGTGTTACCGTCGGGGTCGTTGCACAGCAGCTGGATGCGCCCGCCCGGTTGCGTGTTCTCGACGTACTTGATCCCCTCGCGCTCCAGGGTGGCCTTCATGGCGTCGTAGTCGGCCACCTCGAAGCAGGTGTGCCGCCCGCGCGGGCTGATCGGCGCGTCCGGCCCGGGCGGTACCAGGTCGGACTGGATGATGTGAATCTGGGGAAAGATGCCCGGCGTGCCGATCCAGTAGCCGTGGGACCCCAGCGGCGGCCGTGGCAACACCTGAAAGCCCAGGAGGCGGCAGTAGAAATCCTTCGACCGCTCGGCGTCGGCGGTCACCAGGCCCTCGTGCTGCACGCGGACCACGTGGGTTCCCGTCACCGGGCGAATGCGCTCCTGCGATGTCTCCAATGCCATCGTCTCCCTCCTCGGTTCCCCTACCGGCAGTGCGGCAGCACTTCGGTGGCGAACAGCCTCATGGAGCTGGGGACCATGGCATGCTCCATGAGTCCACCCTGGTTGAAGTAGCGATCCCCGGTCCCCGCCCGGGCCGTGCCGGCACATCGGCCGGCGCCCACCCGGGCGGAGACCATCGGAGCCGAGTTTATCGCAGGGGGGAGAAGGACGCCGGGATCAGCAGCTTGTTCTCCTGCCGCACCGGTCGCACCCCGGATTGGGGCGGCCACTGGCCGTCCTTGCGGGATTCCTCCCGGATGCGCGTGCGCTCGTTGGAGTCCTTGTAGACCCAGACGTGCACGAACCGGTTGAGGCCTCCGAGCTCGCTGGTCCAGCAGGCGGCCAGGGGGGAGAGCTTCTCCCGGGCCGGCACGGCCTTGGCCCACGCCTCGAGCACCTTGGGGAGCTCCCCCGGCAAGTACGTGTAGATGCGCATTTCGTAGAAGTTCCCCGTCCCGAAGTCCCGGCTGCCCAGCGGCTGCATGAACGGCGCGGGAATCATGATGTCGGCCTGCTGCTCCACGATGAGGTCCCGCCCGCCGGGCAGCGCATTGAGCTCGGGGTCCTTGGCCATGGCCTCGCGCACCGCCGTGCGCTGCTTCAGATCTTCGTAGGGCCAGACGTGGATGACCTGATTGAGGGGGCCGAAGTCGGTGTGCCAGAAGGCCCCCAGCTTGGAGTGCTTCTCCCGCAGGGGCTTGCGCTTGGCGAAGCGGTCCTCGAATTCGGCCACGGCGCCGGTGCGCAGGGTGTAGGTCCGGACTTCGTGGATCATGCGCGCCTCCTTATGCTCGAGCTACCCGCTTCCTACTCGCGATCACGGCGGCGGTCAAGTCGAGAAGAACTCCAGCATCAGGCGATTGACCTCGGGGGCGTTCTCGTACGCGGACCAGTGGCCGGCCCGGGGAATCCGGTGGACATCGAGCGTGCCCACGGCCTGGCGGATCTCGCCGATCATCAACGCGGCCGGACGCCACGGGAAATCGTCGCGCTCACCCCAGAGCAGGCGGACCCGACACGTGAGCTGGGCCAGGTCGTCCAGGAGGGTGCCGCCGCCGCTCACCTTGCGGCTGTTGAATCGCGTTCGCCGCACGCACTCGGCCTGGAGATCGACGGTGTCCTCGCCCACGCTGGCCGGATCGCTCAGCATGTTGACGAGCAGGTTGTGCCGGCAGATCGCGCGGAAGCCCTTCTCGTCGTCCCCGGCCTCGCGGTAGCTGCGCGTCGGCCGATCGGCAAATCGCCGCGGTGGGAAGCCCGCCGGTGAGACCAGGCACAGGTGCGTGACCCGCGGGGCCAGCCGCCGGGCCAGGTTGGCGGCGATGGCGCCGCCGAACGAGAACCCGGCCAAGCGCAGAGGGGCACGGCCGGGGAACATCTCGATGAACAGCGCGTGCACGAGGTCGAGATACTCCGGGCCGGTCGTGTCGCGAGCCACCGGCGCCGAGGCGCCATAGGCGGGATGATCGAGCGCGTGTACGGTGAAGCGGGTGGCCAGGGGCTCGACGTTCCGGATCCAGTGCTTCCAGGAGCCCATGCCGCCGTGAAAGAGGACGACGTCCGGCCCGCTGCCGCGCCGGTGCACGGCCATCGGAAGGCCATCGCTGCCGCTCATCGGGGCCTGCTCATCGGCCCGCATAGTCTACGCGCGATTCCTGCATCGGGCCGACGTTGCTCATCCCCGCCCGGCGGCCTATGCTGTCGAACACGCACCACCGAGGAGGATCGGACATGGCGCTCACCACGGGCTTCATCGGCGTCGGCAACATGGGCAACCCCATGGCCTTCAACGTCCTCAAGGCCGGCTTCGCAATGACGGTCTTCGATCTCGACGCCCGGGCCATGGACAATCTCATCCAGGCCGGCGCCCGCAAGGCCGCCGCGGCGCCGGAGGTCGTCGACGGCGCCGACATCGTGCTGACCTCGCTGCCGGCCTCGCCCGACGTCGAGGCCGTCTACCTGGAGCCCGGCGGCCTGGTGGACCGCGCCCGACCGGGCACGATCCTCGTCGACCTGAGCAGTGTCCTGCCCTCGACGCCGCGGAAGATCGCGCCCCGGGCCAAGGCGCGCGGCGTGCAGTTCCTGGAAGCGCCGGTGAGCGGCGGCGTCAGCGGGGCCCGGGCCGCCACCCTGGCCATCATGGTGGGCGGCGACGCCGAGCCGCTGTCGCGCGCTCAGCCCGTGCTCCGGGCCATCGGCCCCAACATCTTTCACGTCGGCCCGGCCGGCGCCGGCAACACCATGAAGGCCATCAACAACATGATGGCGTGCGTGAACAGCCTGGCCATGATGGAAGGGCTGGTGCTCGGGGTGAAGGCCGGGCTCGACCCGATGACGATCTACGACGTCGTGAAGGCGAGCAGCGGCGGCAGCAAGGCGCTGGAGCGCATTCCTCGCGCGCTCGTGCCCCGCGACTTCGCGCCGGGCTTCAAGGTAGCCCTGATGAACAAGGACCTCGACACGTTCAACGCCATCGCCCGCGAGCTACACGTGCCGGTGAGTTTCTCCAACGTCGCCCAGCGCTACGAGCAGGCGGCGCTGGCGGCCGGCCTGGGCGAGCAGGACACCAGCGTGGTCCTCACGATCATCGAGCGCCTGGCCGCCACGCAGGTCCCCGGCAAGACGCCCTGAGCGTCGAGAGCCATCGCGGCTCTCCTCAGCTGGCCAGCACCTCGATCGCCTCCACCTCGCCAGGGGAGAGCGTCAGGCCGTGGCTGGCCAGATCCTGCTTCATGTGTTCGGCATCGGACGTGCCCGTCAGCGGCAGCATCCCCACGGCCCGGGCGAAGCGGAACACGACCTGGGCCGGCGTGGCCCTCAGGCGGTGGGCGAGCTCGCCCACGAACGGGTGGCTCACCACCTCTCGGTTGGCAGTGAGCAACGAGAAGCCCTGGTAGATGATCCGGTGCTCATGGCAGAACGCGCGGACCGCCCGGTCCCAGCCGAAGCGGGCGAAGCACCGGTTCTGGACGAAGGCCGGCGCCGCCACCCCCAGGGCCGCCATCTGCTGGAGGTGCCGCAGCGAAACGTTGCTCACGCCCAGATAGCGCGTGCGCCCGGCGTCGCGCTCCTTCACCATGGCCGCCCACACCTCGCTGTCCTCGTTGGTCCAATCGCGCCCGGAGGCGGGCCCGTGCAGCACGTAGCTGTCGACGTGGTCCGTCCCGAGGTGCTCGAGCGAGCTGGCCATCGATTGCGCGACCTGCGTGGCGAGATCAGCCGACGGGTCATAGGGCAACCGGTGGTCCTGACCGTCCACGTACGTGAACTTCGTCTGTAAGAAAAGGTCGGCGCGCGTCACCACGCCTGCGCGGTAGGCGGCCGCCAGCCCCTCGCCCACGCCGGCCTCGAAGTAGTGCCGCCGTTGGTTGGCGGTGTCGATGCCCCGAAAGCCCATGCGGAGGGCCAGTTCGGTGAGCGCCGGCGTCCGGTCCTCCTTCCACGCCGTGCCGTAGAGAAAATCAGGGATGGGTCCAGTGGTCATGCCGTGGCCGGTTAGCCCTCGACTCCGAGCAGCCTGGCCGCCGTTCCCCCCAGCATTGCCACCCGCTCAGCGTCGCGCAGCCCCGGCGTGCTGAGGATGTGATCCACCGCGGTCTTCGTCCACGGGAAGGGATAGTCGGTGCCCATGACGATCTGGCCCGATCCCGTCTCGGCCACCAGGTGGCGCAGGGCTTCCGGCGTGAACACGAGCGAATCGAAGTACAGGTGCCGCAGATACTCCGTCGGCTTCCGCTTGAGCGCTCTGGTGACCCGGTCGGGGAAGGTCCAGCCCACCGCGTCCGAGCGCGCGGCGTAGGACGGCAGGTAGCCGCCGCCGTGCGCCGCGCAGATCTTCAGCCCGGGGAAGCGGTCGAGCGTTCCCTCGAAGATCAGGTGCGAGAGCGCGATCGTCGTCTCCAGCGGATTGCCGATGACGTTCTCCAGGCCGCCGCTGCCCTTGAGCCGCGCGCCCAGCTCGGTCGGAGCGCCCGTCACCTGGGGATGGATGAAGACCAGCACCCCGAGCTGCTCGGCTTTGGCCCAGAACGGGTGGAACTTCGGGTCGGCCAGCTCGGCGCCGTTGACGCTGCCGCCGATGCCGGCCCCCCGCAGCCCGTACCGCTTGACCCCTTCCTCGAGCTGGTCGGCGGCGAGGTCCGGATGCTGCAGGGCCACGGACGCGAAGGCGACGAACCGATCCGGGTGCGTGGCGCAGAACTCCGCGAGCCGCTCGTTCTGGATGCGGATGAGCTTCTCGGCGACGTCGCGATCCGCCGTGTACCAGTAGGGGTTGATGCTGAGGGCTTCCACATCGATGCCCTGCTCATCCATCGCGCGGATCCGGTCCGCGACCCGCGCCATCAGCAGGCCTTCCGCCTCCACCTTCCTGCCCATCAGGGCCATCGCCTCGGGCACCGCGCAATGCGCGTGCACGTCGATCGTCCTCACCCGCCGGCCGTTCACCACGACCTCGCGGCGGCGCAGCTGCGTCTGTCGCGCTCCCGCGGCGTGCCTTCGAGCCCTCGCGGGCACCTGGGCCCGCGGCGCCGACCGGGAGCGAGTCCGACCTCGCGACGCCGCCCGGGCCAACGCAGCGCTCAGCACATTGCAGTCGACAAAGGTGATGCCGGGTTCCCTGGGAGCGTTCATGGTCTCCTCCGTAGTGCGCGCAGCGTATCACACGCGTGCGAGCGGGCGCAGACGAGGCATGGCGTGCCGGGCCCGTTCGTGCTAAGGTCCGGCGCCATGGCTACCCAAATTTCCGCCACCGTGAGATCCGAGCTGGCTCCGACGGGCACGCTGCGCGTCGGGCTCAACCATGGCAACTTCCTGCTCGTCACCCCCGGCTCGTCGGCGAGCGACCCGCGCGGCGTGGCCCCGGATCTGGCCCGGGAGCTGGGTCGGCGTCTGGGCGTGCCCGTCGAGTTCATCCGGTTCGACACCGCGGGCGGCCTGGCCGACGGGGCGCGGACCGGCGCCTGGGACGTCGCCTTCCTCGGGGCCGAGCCCCAGCGCGCGAATGAGATCGCGTTCACCGCGGCGTATCTGGAGATTCCCGCGACGTACCTCGTGCCCGCCGGCTCGCCGATCCGCTCGGTCGCCGACGTGGACCGGCCGGGCGTGCGCATCGCCGTCTCCGAGAAGAGCGCCTACGAGCTCTATCTCAGCCGCACCCTGAAACAGGCGCAGCTGCTGCGGACCAAGGGCATCGACGGCTCGTTCGAGCTGTTCGTGGCCGACAAGCTCGAGGCCCTGGCCGGCCTCAAGCCCAGGCTGCTGACGGACGTTCAGAAGCTGCCGGGGGCCCGCCTGCTCGAGGGGCAGTTCACCGCGGTCCAGCAAGCGATCGGCACACCGAAAGGCCGCGAGGCGGGCGCGAAGTACCTGCGCGAGTTCGTCGAGGACGTCAAGGCCTCGGGGCTGGTGGCCGAGGCCATCACCCGGAACGCCGTCCAGGGCGTCTCCGTCGCGCCGCCCGCGCGCTAGAGTCCCATTCCAGGGCACTCAAGCGGCTCAATAAAAGCCGGCCTGCTCAACTCGCATGAGGATTCGGATTAGTAGTCCGATACCTCGTCAGTAGCGACGCGAGGTTACGCGGTGGTTTCCTCTGGCGATGCTACACACCACCACGGGTAGTGTGCGGCTGCTACAAACCTCGAAGCGGTTCGCGCTCTATTCGGCTCGTCCGGTGGTGGATGGGGCTCGACGACATGCCGTGTGGGGTGGGGCCATGCGACCCGCCCCTACGGGGGGATAAAGCGATCAGCGAGCGAGCGGTGTCCACTTCGCAGGTGTGCGCCAAAAACCACGGGGACTCTTGGGGCGCCGCTATTCGATCACCTGATCCGCCCGCAGCAGGAGCGACGGCGGGATGGTGAGGCCGAGGGCGCGGGCGGTCTTGAGGTTGATCACCAGTTCAAACTTCGTCGGTTGCTCGATGGGGATGTCGGCCGGGTTTGTGCCGTGTAGAATCTTGTCGACGAAGACCGCTGACCGGCGCCAAAGATCGA